>NZ_JACJDS010000028.1:0-68945 GCF_014163635.1 Pseudoalteromonas sp. SR44-8 | reverse complement strand
GGAGCGTTATCGATTGATGCGAAATCTTTAGCAACACCGCCGTATACTTTTGCAAGTACGTTAGTGATTGCTGCAGTTAGGGTAGTTTTACCGTGGTCAACGTGGCCGATTGTACCTACGTTTACATGCGGTTTTACGCGTTCAAACTTTGCTTTTGCCATCTTAAAAAATTCCTATAAAGAAATTAAAGGTTCAGTCCACTGTGGACCAAACCGAGCTAAAAATTACTTAACAGCGCGAGCTGTAATTATTGTGTCCGCAACATGTTTCGAGGCTTCAGCGTACTTCAAAAACTCCATAGAGTATGAGGCACGGCCTTGTGTTGCAGATCGTAGATCAGTAGCATAACCAAACATTTCAGAAAGCGGAACCTGGGCGTTAATTAATTTAAGTCCACCTAGCGCATCTTCCATGCCTTCGATCATACCGCGGCGACGGTTTAAGTCACCAACTACATCACCCATGTTTGCTTCAGGAGTGAGTACTTCAACCTTCATCATTGGCTCTAATAGTACAGGGTCTGCTTGTAGCGCACCTTGTTTCATTGCCAGTGAACCCGCTATTTTAAATGCCATTTCATTCGAATCTACATCATGGAATGAACCATCATATAAAGTCGCTTTCACACCAAGTAATGGGTAGCCTGCCAGCACACCTTGAGACATTTGCTCTTGGATGCCTTTGTCTACCGCAGGGATGTATTCTTTTGGAACGGAGCCACCTACGGTTTCGTTAACGAACTCGTAAATTGGGGCTTCATCATCCGAAATATCCATCGGTTCAAGTTTAAGCCAGACATGACCATATTGACCACGTCCACCTGATTGACGTATGAATTTACCCTCAACTTTAACAGTTGAACGAATAGCTTCACGGTAAGAAACCTGCGGCTTACCAACGTTACATTCAACACTGAATTCACGTTTCATACGGTCGACAATGATATCAAGGTGAAGTTCACCCATACCAGAAATAATAGTCTGGCCTGATTCTTCGTCAGTTTGTACGCGAAAAGACGGATCTTCTGCCGCTAGTTTACCTAGCGCGATACCCATCTTATCTTGGTCAGCGATTGTGCGAGGCTCAACCGCAACAGAGATAACTGGTTCAGGGAATTCCATACGCTCAAGCGTAATAATAGAATTCGGATCACACAGTGTTTCACCTGTTGTTACGTCTTTGAGACCAATAGCAGCCGCAATATCACCTGCGTAGACTTCTTTGATCTCTTCACGTGAGTTTGAATGCATCTGAACGATACGGCCAAGACGCTCACGCTTACATTTTACTGGGTTGTATACCGCGTCACCCTGTTTAACAGTACCAGAGTAAACACGGAAGAAAGTTAAAGTACCAACGAACGGGTCTGTTGCAATTTTAAAAGCAAGTGCAGCAAACGGTGCGTTGTCATTAGCTGGACGTTCTTCCTCAGTACCATCTTCAAGGATACCTTGAATTTGTTTCACTTGTGTTGGTGCAGGCATATATTCAATAACGCCATCAAGCACAGCTTGAACGCCTTTATTTTTAAATGCACTACCACATGTGACTGGGACGATTTCGTTAGCCAATGTACGCTGACGCAAAGCATTTTTAATTTCTGCTTCGCTCAGGTCTTCACCTTCCAAATACTTATCCATTAGTTCTTCAGATGCTTCAGCGGCGCTTTCAACTAAGTTTGAGCGCCATTCTTCAGCTAAATCTTGAAGTTCTGCCGGTATTGCCTCATAGGTGAAAGTCATTCCCTGGTCTTCATCATTCCAGTTAATCATTTTCATTTTTATGAGGTCAATAACACCTTTAAAGTCGTCTTCAGCGCCTACTGGTAGCTGAATTGGAACAGGCGTTGCTCCAAGACGAGATTTCACCTGGCCAACAACCGTTAAGAAGTCAGCGCCCGTGCGATCCATTTTATTTACGAAGATCATTCTCGGAACTTCGTATTTGTTCGCTTGACGCCAAACTGTCTCAGTTTGCGGCTGTACACCAGATGAAGCACAAAGCACAACTACCGCACCATCAAGTACACGTAAAGAACGTTCTACTTCAATAGTGAAATCCACGTGCCCTGGAGTATCAATTATATTGATACGATGAGCGTCAAATTGCGCGTCCATCCCTTTCCAGAAACACGTTGTTGCAGCAGAAGTGATTGTGATACCACGCTCTTGTTCCTGCTCCATCCAGTCCATAGTTGCGGCGCCATCATGTACTTCACCGATCTTATGAGAAAGACCTGTGTAGAACAGAACACGTTCTGTTGTGGTGGTTTTGCCTGCATCTACGTGAGCAACAATACCGATATTGCGATAGCGCTCAAGTGGAGTTGTACGTGCCATAAAATCCTCTTAAAGGTTAAGGACAGATTACCAACGGTAATGTGCGAATGCTTTATTCGCTTCAGCCATACGGTGAACGTCTTCACGTTTCTTAACCGCAGTGCCTTTGTTGTCAGCAGCGTCAACAAGTTCTTGAGCTAAACGTAAGCCCATAGATTTCTCGCCACGCTTACGTGCAGCGTCTACTAACCAACGCATACCTAATGCGTTGCGACGTACTGGACGTACTTCTACTGGTACTTGATACGTTGAACCACCAACACGGCGAGATTTAACCTCAACCTGTGGACGGATGTTTTCAAGTGCAGTTTCAAAGATTTCAAGGTGCGATTTGCCTGATTTCTCAGCAGCCACATCTAGCGCACCGTAAACGATTTTTTCAGCAGTAGATTTCTTGCCGTCTAACATTACGATGTTAACGAATTTTGCAAGAAGTTCCGATCCGAACTTAGGATCTGGAAGAATTTTACGTTGACCTATTACGCGTCTTCTAGGCATTTTGTATCTCCGGTTTATTCAGGTTTGCTCTTTCGAGTCAATCACCCAAAACAATAATTAAAAATATTTAGTGCTTGGCCTTACTAACGGAATACAATTAGCCTTTAGGGCGTTTTGCACCGTATTTAGAACGAGCTTGACGACGGTCGCTAACGCCTGCACAGTCAAGTGCACCACGAACAGTGTGAAAACGCACACCTGGTAAATCTTTAACACGACCACCACGGATTAGGATTACACTATGCTCTTGAAGGTTATGACCTTCACCACCAATGTATGAAGTTACTTCGAAACCGTTAGTTAAACGTACACGAGCTACTTTACGTAACGCCGAGTTTGGTTTCTTAGGTGTAGTTGTATATACGCGAGTACATACACCGCGCTTTTGCGGACACGCTTTAAGCGCAGCTGAGTTACTTTTCGTAACCTTGCTACGACGTGGCTTACGCACTAGCTGGTTAATAGTTGCCATTTAAATAGCTCCTGAAATTAAAATTACTACTGAAAAAATAAAAAAATCCGCCCTTTATTTACAAGCTCGTACCAAACGTGCAGGTAAATGGGTGGCGGAATTTTAATGAGCAAAGATTGAGCTGTCAACCTAAACCGTTAGCAAGGCAGTAGATAACTGCCTTGCAAAAACCTAATCTATTGATTAAGTTAGATTTATTGATTTCCAGATAAATCCGCGTTTAAAGCATCAGTTAGCGCTTGAGTTGCCTCTTCTGCACTTACTGTTTGCTCTTCAACTACAACTTTGCTCTGCTTACGACGAGCCATACGTTCTTGATGATACGCAAAACCGGTACCGGCTGGGATCAAACGACCCACAATTACGTTTTCTTTCAGACCGCGAAGTTCATCGCTCTTACCATTTACAGCGGCTTCAGTTAGGACACGAGTTGTCTCCTGGAACGAGGCTGCCGAGATGAAAGATTCTGTGGCTAGTGATGCTTTAGTGATACCCATTAATTGGATTTCATATTTAGCAGGTAACTTGCCTTGAGCTTCTAAGTCGCGGTTTGCGATATTAACGCGTGCCACTTCAATTTGCTCACCGGCTAAGAATTCACTATGGCCGCCGTCAAGGATCGTACACTTACGGATCATTTGACGGATAATTGTTTCAATGTGCTTGTCATTGATCTTAACGCCTTGCAAACGGTAAACCTCTTGCACTTCGTTAACGATATAGTTAGCAACATGAGTCACACCACGTAGGCGTAAGATGTCATGTGGTGATTCAGGACCATCGGCGATAACTTCACCTTTAGACACTTGCTCACCCTCAAACACGTTAAGTTGACGCCACTTAGGGATCATTTCTTCGTAATGATCGCCTTCAGCTGGAGTAATAACTAAACGCTTCTTACCTTTAGTCTCTTTACCGAAGCTAATCGTACCGGTGATCTCAGCTAAGATAGCTGGCTCTTTCGGTTTACGCGCTTCAAATAAGTCGGCTACGCGTGGTAGACCACCCGTGATATCACGAGTTTTCGAACCTTCCTGCGGAATACGTGCTAACACGTCACCTGGGTTTGCCGTTACACCGTCTGTTACTTCAATCGTAGTGTATGAAGGAAGACGAGTTTCTTGCAGACCGCGCTCTTCACTTTCGATGATAAGCTTCGGCTCTTTCGCATTTATCTTAGCAAGATCTTTAACAACTACACGGGTTAAACCAGTTAGTTCATCAGTCTGTGCTTCAGTGTTTGAGTCATCGATATCGCTGAACGATACTTTTGACTTATGCTCAAGAACGATTGGGTGACTATGCGGGTCCCAAGTAGCAACGATGTCGTTACCTTGAACTTCCGTATTGTCTTGTACTGTTAATACCGCACCGTAAGGTACTTTATAACGCTCTTTCTCACGACCATGGCTATCGATGATAGTGATTTCAGTAGAACGAGAGGTAATAACAATCTTACCGTCAGTGTTTAATACATATTTTGCGTTATGAAGCTTCAATGTACCGTTAGTTTTAACTTGTACATTGTTTTCAGCAGACGCTCTTGATGCTGCACCACCGATGTGGAAAGTACGCATCGTAAGCTGTGTACCCGGCTCACCGATTGATTGCGCCGCGATAACACCTACTGATTCACCCGCGTTGATGATATGACCACGTGCAAGGTCACGACCGTAACACTTAGCACATACACCAAAGTCGTTATCACAGGTGATAACTGAACGTACGCGAACTTCATCTACTGAGTGCTCTTCTAAAAGATCACACAGTTTTTCGTCAAGCATGATATTACGCTCTACTAGTACTGTATTAGTACCAGGGATCACAATATCTTCAGCAACAACACGACCAAGTACACGTTCGCGAAGTGCTTCTACAACGTCACCACCTTCAATAAGCGGTTTCATTGTTAAGCCATCTTCTGTGCCACAATCGTCTTCGTTGATTACCAAATCTTGTGCAACGTCTACTAGACGACGCGTTAGGTAACCCGAGTTCGCTGTTTTCAGTGCTGTATCGGCAAGACCTTTACGCGCACCATGCGTTGAGATGAAGTACTGAAGTACGTTTAGACCTTCACGGAAGTTAGCGGTGATTGGCGTCTCGATGATTGAACCATCTGGACGTGCCATTAGACCACGCATACCTGCTAGCTGACGGATCTGAGCGGCACTACCACGAGCACCAGAGTCGGCCATCATAAACACTGAGTTAAATGACGGTTGCTCTTCTTCTTCACCTTGGGCATTGATAACCGTGTCTTTTGACAAGTTGGCCATCATTTCACGTGATAAGTTTTCATTTACACGTGACCAGATATCGATAACTTTATTGTACTTTTCACCAGCCGTTACAAGACCTGATTGGAATTGTTGGTTGATTTCAGTTACTTCAGCTTCAGCTGCTTCGATAATTGATGCTTTGATCGGTGGGATAACTAAGTCATCGATACCGATTGAAACACCTGACTTCATTGCGTAGTGGAAACCGGTATACATAACTTGGTCAGCAAAGATAACTGTATCTTTAAGACCAAGACGACGGTAACACTCGTTTAATAAGCCAGAAATTTGTTTCTTACCTAGGGCCTGATTGATTGACGAAAACGGCATGCCTTTTGGTAAAATAAGAGACAAAATTGCACGACCAACAGTTGTATCGATAACAGTTACAGTGTCTTCTACTACACCATTTTCGTTTTTAACTGATTCGCTAATACGTACTTTCACGCGAGCGTGAAGGTCGGCATTACCGCTGCGGTATGCTTTTTCTGCTTCTTTAGGATCTTTTAAGATCGCGCCTTCGCCTTTCGCGTTGATGCGGTCACGGGTCATATAATATAGACCCAATACAACGTCCTGTGATGGAACGATGATTGGCTCACCATTCGCAGGAGATAGGATGTTGTTTGTTGACATCATCAATGCACGAGCTTCAAGCTGCGCTTCAATCGTTAGCGGTACGTGTACCGCCATTTGGTCACCATCGAAGTCGGCGTTGTAGGCCGCACATACTAATGGATGCAAATGGATTGCTTTACCTTCGATAAGCACAGGTTCAAACGCTTGGATACCCAAACGGTGAAGTGTTGGTGCACGGTTAAGTAATACTGGATGTTCACGAATTACTTCGTCTAATACATCCCATACTTCCGGAACTTCACGCTCTACCATTTTCTTAGCAGCTTTGATTGTCGTAGCCATGCCGCGACGCTCTAGTTTGCCATAGATAAATGGTTTGAATAGCTCAAGTGCCATCTTCTTAGGAAGACCACATTGGTGAAGCTTAAGTGTAGGACCAACTGTGATTACAGAACGGCCTGAATAATCTACACGCTTACCAAGTAAGTTCTGACGGAAACGACCTTGCTTACCCTTGATCATATCAGCAAGAGATTTAAGCGGACGCTTGTTAGAACCTGTAATTGCACGACCACGACGACCGTTATCAAGTAGCGCATCAACCGCTTCTTGTAACATACGTTTTTCGTTGCGTACGATAATATCCGGTGCAGCTAAATCTAGTAGACGTTTAAGACGGTTATTACGGTTAATAACACGACGGTAAAGGTCATTTAGATCAGAAGTCGCAAAACGGCCACCATCAAGTGGTACTAATGGACGTAGATCAGGTGGCAATACTGGAAGTACTGTCATGATCATCCACTCAGGGTTATTACCTGATTGGTGGAACGATTCCATTAATTTAAGACGTTTAGTGATCTTCTTACGCTTAGTTTCAGAGTTAATTGTTGGTAACTCTTCACGCATTTCAGCAATTAATTGCGCAAGATCGAGTTCACGAAGCAAGTCTAATACAGCTTCAGCACCCATCTTCGCTTCAAACTCATCACCGTGCTCTTCTAGTGCATCTAGGTATTCTTCTTCACCTAATAGCTGACTACGCTCAAGCGTCGTCATGCCAGGCTCAGTTACTACGAATGATTCGAAGTAAAGAACACGTTCAATATCACGAAGCGTCATATCAAGCATTAAGCCGATACGTGACGGTAATGATTTTAAAAACCATATATGTGCAACTGGGCTCGCAAGGTCGATGTGACCCATACGATCGCGACGCACTTTAGTGAGTGTTACTTCAACGCCACACTTTTCACAGATCACACCACGGTGTTTAAGACGCTTATATTTACCACATAAGCATTCATAATCTTTCACTGGACCGAAAATACGGGCACAGAATAAGCCATCGCGCTCAGGCTTGAAAGTACGGTAGTTAATAGTCTCAGGTTTCTTTACTTCACCGTATGACCATGAACGAACCATGTCTGGTGAAGCAAGACCAATGCGAATTGCATCGAATTCTTCGGTCTTATTTTGTTGCTTCAGAAACTTAAGTAAGTCTTTCACCTTAGCTCTCCTGTCGGAGTTAATCTTGAGGACGGATGATTTCGTCCCTACATTCTATTCGGCCGTAACAGATGCTGCAGGCTAGCTGCAGCATCTAATTGGCTTAATTTTCTTCCAACTCGATGTTGATACCCAGTGAGCGGATTTCTTTCAACAATACGTTGAACGATTCTGGCATACCTGGTTCCATTTTATGGTTACCATCAACGATGTTTTTATACATCTTAGTACGACCGTTCACGTCATCCGATTTCACTGTTAACATTTCTTGTAGAGTGTAAGCGGCACCGTATGCTTCTAGTGCCCATACTTCCATCTCACCGAAACGCTGGCCACCGAACTGTGCTTTACCACCCAGCGGCTGCTGAGTAACAAGGCTATAAGAACCAGTAGAACGCGCATGCATTTTGTCATCAACTAAGTGATTCAGTTTCAGCATGTACATGTAACCAACAGTTACTTGACGTTCAAACTGATCGCCAGTACGGCCATCATAAAGTGTAACCTGACCACTACGAGGGTAGCCAGCTAGCTCAAGCATGTCTTTGATTTCGCTTTCTTTCGCGCCATCAAATGCAGGAGTAGCGATTGGTAAACCACCTTTTAAGTTTTCAGCCAAACGACGAATTTCGTCATCTGTGAAGCTAGCAATGTCTACGAACTGGCGAGATTCACCAATTTCGTATGCTTGCTTGATGAATTCACGTAGCTCATGAAGCTCACGTTGTTCTTTCATCATTTCTTCAATACGCTCACCAATACCACGAGCAGCTAGACCCATATGTGTTTCAAGGATCTGACCGATGTTCATACGTGATGGTACACCCAGCGGGTTAAGTACGATATCAACAGTACGACCTTTATCATCGTATGGCATATCTTCTACTGGTACGATAGTCGAGATAACACCTTTGTTACCGTGACGACCCGCCATTTTATCACCTGGTTGGATACGACGTTTAACAGCTAGGTATACTTTAACAATCTTAAGTACGCCTGGTGCTAGGTCATCACCTTGGGTAATTTTACGACGTTTGTTTTCAAACTTTTTATCGTATTCAGCTTTTAGCTCATCGTACTGGGCTGCTAGTTGCTCAAGTTCAGCTTGCTTATCTTCTTCAGCAAGGCTTTGAGTTAGTAGCTTCTCAGCATTCAATGACGCTAATCTATCTTCATCTTGACCGGCTGCGATAAGTAACTTACGAGCACGATCTAACACGCCTGCTTCAAGAATACGGAATTCTTCATTAAAGTCTTTTTTCGCGTCACGAAGTTGCATTTCTTCAACTTCTAGCGCGCGCTTGTCTTTTTCAACACCATCACGGGTGAAGACTTGCACGTCAATTACAGTACCTGTTACAGAGTTTGGTACACGTAATGAGCTGTCTTTAACGTCAGACGCTTTCTCACCAAAGATAGCTCGTAGTAGCTTCTCTTCAGGAGTTAATTGCGTTTCGCCTTTCGGAGTCACTTTACCTACTAGGATATCGCCGCCTTTAACTTCAGCACCGATATAAACAACACCTGATTCATCAAGCTTGCCTAGTGCAGATTCACCCACATTCGGGATATCTGCAGTGATCTCTTCAGGACCTAACTTAGTATCACGGGCAACACACTGTAGTTCTTGAATATGGATAGTCGTTAGACGATCTTCTTCAACTACGCGCTCTGATAGTAAGATTGAATCCTCGAAGTTATAACCGTTCCATGGCATGAATGCCACGCGCAAGTTTTGACCAAGGGCTAAGTCACCTAAGTCAGTCGAAGGACCATCTGCTAACACGTCACCACGAGTAACCGGTTCGCCAACCATACAAGTTGGTTTTTGGTTAATACATGTGTTTTGGTTAGAACGTGTGTATTTGGTTAAGTTGTAGATGTCGATGCCCGCTTCACCAGGGATGCGCTCTTCTTCATGTACATTAACAACGATGCGACTTGCGTCAGCATACATTACTTCACCACCACGTTTAGCAACAATCGTTACACCAGAATCTTTCGCTAGTGTTAACTCAATACCAGTACCTACTAACGGTTTGTCCGCTTTCAATGTTGGTACTGCTTGACGTTGCATGTTTGAACCCATCAATGCACGGTTAGCATCATCGTGTTCTAGGAACGGGATAAGTGCTGCCGCTACAGAGATCACCTGTTGTGGTGATACATCCATATATTGCTGGTCCATGCGACCCATAAAGGTAGATTCACCTTTGTGACGACATGGGATTAATTCATCAACAAACTCATTGGTTTCAGTTAAGTTTGAGTTCGCCTGTGCGATAACAAACTGACCTTCTTCAATGGCTGATAAGTAATCAACTTCATCAGTTACTACACCGTCTACCACTTTGCGGTAAGGTGTTTCTAAGAAACCATAGTCATTGGTACGTGCGTACGTAGACAATGAGTTAATTAGACCGATGTTTGGACCCTCAGGAGTCTCGATTGGACATACGCGACCATAGTGAGTTACGTGAACGTCACGTACTTCAAAGCCAGCGCGTTCACGTGTAAGACCGCCCGGCCCTAATGCAGAAATACGACGTTTGTGCGTCACTTCTGATAGCGGGTTATTTTGGTCCATGAACTGTGATAACTGAGACGAACCAAAGAACTCTTTAACTGCTGCCGAAATAGGCTTAGCGTTAATAAGATCTTGTGGCATGATCGCATCTAGGTCACCTAAGCTTAAACGCTCACGTACCGCACGCTCTACACGTACTAAACCTACACGGAACTGATTCTCAGCCATTTCGCCAACACTACGAATACGACGGTTGCCTAAGTGGTCGATATCATCAACATCGCCTTGACCGTTACGAATAGAAATTAATACTTTCATAACAGACACGATGTCTTCTTTGCTTAATGTGCCTGGGCCTGTGTCAGTGTCATAACCAACACGGCTATTGAACTTCATACGACCTACAGTAGATAAGTCATAACGTTCTTCAGAGAAGAACAAGTTCTCAAATAAGGCTTCAGCCGCGTCTTTCGTCGGTGGCTCGCCTGGGCGCATCATGCGATAAATTTCTACTAGTGCTTCTAAGCGGTTAGTGCTTGAATCGATACGTAACGTATCAGAAATATATGCACCGCTGTCCACTTCATTGATATATAGAGTATCAATTTTAGTGTGACCTGCTTTAACCAATTCAGCCATTAACTCTAAAGTTAATTCATCATTCGCGTTTGCAATCACTTCACCCGTTGACTCATCAACGTAGTTTTTAGCAATTACACGGCCAATGATATACTCATGGGGTACTTCTAAATGGCTAATGCCTTTTTTCTCAATGCTCTTGATATGACGCGCTGTTACACGACGGCCAGACTCAACGAACACTTCACCGTCTTCACTTTTTATATCAAAGGCAGCGGTTTCACCACGTAAACGTGATGGCACAAGTTCCATAAGAACTTTACCGTCAGTTACTTCAAACGCAGTGGTTTCGAAGAAGATGTTTAAGATCTCTTCTGTCGTGTACTCAAGTGCACGCAACATGATTGACGCCGGTAATTTACGACGACGGTCAATACGTACATATAAGTTATCTTTTGCATCAAACTCAAAATCTAACCATGAACCACGGTATGGGATAACACGTGCGTTATAAAGCACTTTACCTGATGAGTGAGTTTTACCGCGGTCGTTATCAAAGAATACACCAGGGCTACGGTGTAGCTGAGAAACGATAACACGCTCTGTACCATTGATTACAAAAGTACCGGTATCGGTCATGAGCGGAATTTCGCCCATGTAAACTTCTTGCTCTTTAATGTCTTTAACTGTGCCTGGCGCTTCTTTATCCATCACCACAAGGCGTAGTTTTACGCGAAGTGGAGCAGAATAAGTCACACCGCGAATTTGACATTCTTTTACATCGAAAACTGGCTCACCAATACGATAACTTACGTATTGAAGCTCAGAATTTCCCGAGTAGCTTTTGATTGGGAACACAGAACGGAAGGCAGCTTCCAAACCATGATCGCCATCAGCGTCCGGCACTAAGAATTTTTTAAACGATTCTAACTGCGTTGACAGTAAGAAAGGTATATCCAAAACTTGTGGACGTTTACCAAAATCCTTACGGATACGTTTCTTTTCAGAATAAGAGTAAGCCATGGGGTTCCTCAGCTTGCTGATCTTTGACCCGACCTGTTCTTGTAAGAACAGACTTAACTGGCATCTAAGCCAAGATTGTACAACATTTAATTGTTGTTCCAATTAACTCCCACTTTAACACTAGCAAACTATAAAGCGTTGAAAGTAAAGAGAAAATCAGATTTTATTTGAGCTATAGGAATACATCGCTCTATAGCGCAAAAAGGCCGGTGATTAAATAATCACCAGCCCTTGCCTGATTTCTCAGACAGCGAACTTAGCAAAAGCTAAATTACTTAACCTCAACTTCAGCACCAGCTTCAGTAAGGTCTTTAGCAAGAGCTTCAGCTTCTTCTTTAGATACACCTTCTTTAACAGGTGTAGGAGCAGCTTCAACAAGAGCTTTCGCTTCTTTAAGGCCTAGGCCAGTTGCGCTACGAACAGCTTTGATTGCCGCAACTTTATTAGCGCCAGCGCCAGTAAGGATTACGTCAAATTCTGTTTTCTCTTCAGCAGCTTCAGCAGCAGGACCTGCTACCATAGCAGCTGCAGCAGTTACGCCGAATTTTTCTTCCATTGCTTCAACAAGAGCAACAACGTCCATTACTGACATTTCAGCAATTGCGTCAAGGATTTGGTCTTTAGTTACAGACATTACAAATTTCCTAATAATTAACGGACTCTAGGTCCAAAAAAATTTTACACCGAAAGATTGATTAAACAGCTTAAAATTAAGCAGCTTGCTCTTCTTTCTGTACACGTACTGCTTCAATTGTTTTACACAATTTGCCAGCAGACGCTTCTTTCATAGCGCTCATTAAGCGTGCAACAGCTTCGTCGTATGTAGGTAATGTAGCAAGCATTGCTGCATCAACAACATTTCCTTCAAAAGCGGCCGTTTTAAGCTCAAATTTCTCGTTCTTCTTTGCAAAAGCAGAAAAGATACGCGCAGCAGCACCTGGGTGCTCTGATGAGAAAGCGATTAAGCTTGGACCAACAAATGAATCAGAAAGGCACTCAAACTGTGTTCCTTCAAGAGCACGTTTTGCTAAAGTGTTACGGACAACTTTCATCCAAACACCATTTGCACGAGCTTCTTTACGAAGGGCAGTGATTGCGCCAACTGTTACACCACGAGAATCTGCAACAACTGCAGATAGAGCACCATTGGCTGCTTCGTTGACTTCAGCAACAATTGCTTTTTTGCCTTGAAGATTTAAAGCCATGGGTGTTACTCCTGGTTTAATGGGTTACCGTACATCGGCTTCCCTGTTCTACTCTTCCCTACCAAACAAGATAGAGATGCTTTTTACGGCGAGAGCCAGAAGATTAGGAAAAATCTATCTGGGGATTCACACCGTCTACGTAGGTGAATATTAAGGCCGAAGCCACCTACGGTCTTGGACGGAAGCCCAATTTATCGTTTTGCCCGAAGGCGCACCGAAATTATGGACTTCAACCCGAATTCTTTACTTGTTGAGAAAACAAAATTTCTCAACAAAATGGCGCAAAATTATAGTATAAATTTCACGCCATGTAAACACTCAATTAAACAACAGTTGTTGTTAAAGTGCTTTGGTCAACAGAAACACCTGCGCCCATTGTTGTAGAGATGGTTACTTTCTTAACGTAAACACCTTTTGCTTGTGAAGGCTTAGCCTTCTTAAGCGCAACAATTAGCGACTCAAGGTTTTGTTGAAGTTGCTCAACTGTGAAATCAACCTTACCAATAGTAGTATGGATGATACCATTTTTGTCATTGCGGTAACGCACTTGACCAGCTTTAGCATTTTTAACTGCTTCTGCAACGTTAGGTGTTACAGTACCAGTTTTAGGGTTTGGCATTAGACCACGTGGGCCTAAGATTTGACCTAGTTGACCAACAACACGCATAGCGTCTGGTGATGCAACAACAACGTCAAAGTTCATCTCGCCTTTCTTAACTAGCTCAGCAAGATCTTCCATACCTACTAGTTCAGCACCAGCTTCTTTCGCAGCTTCTGCGTTAGCGCCTTGTGTGAACACTGCAACGCGAACGTCACGACCAGTACCGTTAGGTAGTACAGTTGCACCACGAACGTTTTGGTCAGATTTACGAGCATCGATACCAAGGTTAACAGCAACGTCAACACTTTCTACGAATTTAGCTGTCGCTAACTCTTTTAAAAGAGCAACTGCTTCGGTGATTTCGTAATCTTTAGTCGCTTCCACTTTTTCGCGGATAGTACGCATACGTTTAGTTAATTTAGCCATTATCTTAGTCCTCTACGTTCAAGCCCATCGCACGCGCAGAACCTGCGATAGTGCGAACCGCAGCTTCTAAATCAGAAGCTGTAAGGTCAGGTTTCTTTGTCTCAACGATTTCTTCAAGTTGAGCACGAGTTACTGTGCCTACTTTTTCAGTGTTAGGACGGCCTGAACCAGATTTGATACCTGCAGCTTTCTTAAGTAAGTAAGCAGCCGGTGGCGTTTTCATGTCGAACGTAAATGAACGGTCGCCGTAAACAGAGATCACTACAGGAACTGGAGCGCCTTTTTCGATAGATTCTGTACGTGCGTTGAACGCTTTACAGAATTCCATGATGTTTACACCGTGTTGACCTAGTGCTGGACCTACTGGAGGACTAGGGTTAGCCATACCAGCAGCAACTTGTAGCTTGATTAGAGCTTCAACTTTCTTAGCCATTATAAATACCTCATTAGGTGGGTCTTAGCCTTGTGCGCGCGAGGACGCGTACTCTAGCGGCTTCCCAGTTTAAAAATTGGTTTCTCACTTTTCTGTATACAAACCAAGAAATGCTTACTTTGAATACAAAAAGGCCGCTGATTATAAGTTAATCAGCGGCCTTTTTCAAGCTTTATACCAAACAATATATTTTTTGGTATAAATCAATTAATTTGTTTATCTATCTTGCTCAACTTGACCAAATTCAAGTTCAACAGGAGTAGAACGACCAAAGATAAGTACCGATACTTTTACGCGGCTCTTTTCATAGTCAACAGCTTCAACCACACCACTGAAATCAGCAAATGGGCCGTCAACAACACGTACCACTTCACCTGGTTCAAATAACGTTGCAGGCTTAGGCGCTTCAGCGTTTTCTTGTAAGCGGTTAAGAATGCGATCAGCTTCTTTAGCGCTAATTGGTGCTGGACGATCAGACGTACCACCGATAAAGCCCATAACACGCGCGGTGCTATTTACTAAATGCCAGCTTTTATCGTTCATATCCATTTGGATAAGTACATAACCTGGGAAGAATTTGCGCTCAGATTTACGCTTTTGACCAGCGCGCATCTCAACCACTTCTTCAGTAGGTACTAATACTTCACCAAAGCTATCTTCCAAACCTTCGATCTTGATATGCTCAAGAATAGTTTGTGCAACACGCTTCTCATAACCTGAGAAAGCCTGTACTACGTACCAACGTAGTTTCTTTTCGTTGTTCTCATCCGACATGGGATCAGATCTCCAATCCAGTTAAAAAGCCTACTGCGCGGAATAAAATGCCATCTAATCCCCAAAGGATAAGTGCCATAATCGCAGTTGCAACCATTACAATAAATGTCGTATGGGTAGTTTCTTGGCGCGTAGGCCACACTACTTTACGTACTTCGATGCGTGCTTCTTTTGCAAAAGCAAGGAAGGTACGCCCTTTTTCAGTTTGTGATGCAATCCCCAAACCAGCGGCAACAGCAACAACAACACTAATAGCACGTAATAACACAGACTGATCTGCGTACATATAATTACCAACTACTGCGCCTGCAAGTAGCGCAATTGCCACAAGCCACTTTACTGAATCCATCGCACTTGATGGAGTTTCTACATTCGTGCTCATAATATTATTACCTTAACTACAGACACAACAACCCTACACTATGGCAGGGTTAATCCATTAAAATCCAAACTTAAAAACAGACTTATTTAAACCGATTTTTAACCTCAGACTTTACCCACAAACAGGATAAAATGGCAGGGGCGGAGAGACTCGAACTCCCAACCATCGGTTTTGGAGACCGCTGTTCTACCAATTGGAACTACGCCCCTGCAAAGTGGATGCCTATTATACTTACGCAATTCATTAACACAAGTGTAAAAGATGCCCATAAGTCAAAATCTCATCACTAGATTGAAAAATCCATCTTAACATTGATTAAAAAGCAGTTTATGATTGTTTCAATTCAAGGGATATTACTACGCACGAGGAAGCACGTGCTAACAATAAAAACAACTATCTATGCGGCCATTATTGGTTTTTTATGGCTATTTCATAACGGCGCGCTGGCACTGTCTTTACATTTAGACTCCTTCTCTAATGAACAGGGTTTAACGCAAAACTCTGTCACTTGCAGCATAAATGATCGCCGTGGTTTTCATTGGTTCGCCACCCAAGGTGGGCTCAACCGTTTTGATGGTTATGAATTTAAACGCTTTAAGTCTCATCCAACCCAGCCAAGTCTATCGAGTAATTGGATCACCGACTGTGTTACCACTGACAATAATCTGCTGTGGTTTTCTACAGCTACACAAGGGCTAAACGCCCTAAATACAGACACCGGTACATTCACTCATTTTAACCGTAGCAGTCCATTAGCGATTAAAGATAACCGCATTTGGTCAATGCTTACTGATCAACACAATAATTTATGGTTAGGCCATGAAGATGGTAACTTAACTCGCCTAAATGTAGCCGAGCATGAAACTGCCTACTTTTCCTACTCGCCAAACACCCAAGGTAGTATTATTTTTCAGGATATGGTGATTGATGCTAAGCAAAATTTATGGCTGGCCAGTAATGAAGGATTAATAAAATTTGATACAAAGACAGCTAAATTTAGCCACTTTTCAGCAAGTAAAAAGCAACTATGGCGCCTAAAACTCACGCCACAAGGGCAGCTACTGATTGCCAGTAAAACAGGGCTTAGTGTCTTTGATTTAGAAAGTGAACAGTTTAATGATATAAAACAACTAGATGGTATATGGATAAGCGATATTTTAATCGATAATAACGAGCATCTTTGGCTTAGCAGCTACGGCCAAGGCTTATATTATAATCCCAACTATCAAACAACTCTGACAAGCTTTAGCCAATTTAAACACCTTCCACAGCAACGTCATGGGCTTGTTAATGATTACTTACTGTCTTTATATCAAGACCAGCAAGGTATTCTGTGGATAGGCACTGATGGTTATGGGTTACAACGCTACGATATGCGCCAAAATCAATTTAATCATCAACAACACAGCGATGACCCTAACAGTATTAGCCATGATTTTATCCGGGCCTTACTTAAAGATTCGCAAGGGCAATTATGGGTCGGTACCCGCAACGGGTTAAATAGACAAACAAAAGACGGCTTTGTGCGCTATCACGTCGATACCAGCAACCTTACCAACAACAATATATTCAGCCTTCATGAAGATAGCCAACAGCGTATTTGGATTGGCACCTATGGTGGCGGTTTATTGCGTTATAACCGCGAAAGCGATGACTTTACATCATTCACAGTGCAAAGCCACCAGCTCAGCAGCAATAACATTTATGCGATCACCAGCGATCGGAACGGCAACTTATGGTTGGGAAGCAATCAAGGTTTAAGTCTGTTTAACCCAGATAACTTGACCATTGAGCATTTTAAGCACTCGGAACAACACAATAGTATATCGAACAACACCGTATTTAGCCTCGTTTACGATAACGTTGCTAATGCAATTTGGGCTGGTACTCGAGTTGGCTTAAATAAACTCACACTCAACAACAATGAATTTAGCCATTATCAAGCCGATCAAACAAACCCAAATAGCTTAAGTCATAACATGGTTACCGCCCTTCATCTGCAAGATGACAATACACTGTGGGTGGGTACTTTTGGAGGCTTAAATAAACTGAATAAAACAACGGCAGAGATAACCCGAATCACCGAGCATGATGGCCTGCTAAACGATAATATTTTTGCCATTAAACAGGATGCCAAAGGTTACCTGTGGCTGGCAAGCAACCAAGGTTTAACACGTTATCAGCCCAGCTCTGAAAATATGCAGCATTTTTTACCCCGTGATGGCGTGCAACATAATTCATTTATTCTCGGCGCGGCTTATCAAGCGCAGAACGGTGAACTATTTTTTGGCGGGATCAACGGCTTTAATCAATTTGATCCGCTTAAGCTAAAGCTGGCAGCTACAACTCCAGAGCCTGTGTTAACCGAATTACTAATTAACAATCAAGCGATAGCCACTGCCCCATACACTAAGCACGAGACTCAAGCTGCGAAATTAATTAGCTATATACAAACACTCTCCTTTAACAAAGGTGTCGGCGTGATCGGCTTTAAGTTCTCAGCATTAAATAGCCCGTCGGCACCTCAACAATATCAATATGCATACAAACTCGCTGGTTTTGATAAGCAATTTCTATATACCAACGCACAACAACGACAAATAAACTACCCGCAACTGCCCGCAGGCGACTATCAGCTGCAACTAAAAGTAAAAGATCAGTATGGCCAGTGGAGTAATGCTAAAGCTATGCTCGATTTCACGGTGGTGCCGCCGTGGTGGCAAAGTCGCCTTGCCTATGCCGGTTATGTTCTTCTCACTGGGGTTATTATTTGGCTTATTGCGGCCTCGCTATACCGCGCTAAGCTGGCCGAACAAACAAGTAATCAAGCCCGTGAACTGAATCGCTTAAAAAGTCAATTTTTAGATAATATTAGCCATGAATTAAAAACGCCTCTGAGTTTAATACTCGCGCCACTTGAAAGCTTGCAGCTAAACCATAAAGATCAAGCTAGCCAAAAACAATTATCGATGATCAAACGCAATAGCCTACGTTTGCTGACCTTAATAAATCAACTATTACAGCTAAGCCAACGCCCCAGCTGCGCTATACATTACGTTTCGCCCTATCCTTTAGCACCATTTATAAAGCAGCTGGTTGCTGACTTCACGGTGCTGTTTGAACAAAAAGGTATTCACGTAACAATGACAGATCTCAGCCAAGGCTCTTGCTGCATAGCCCTTGAGCCAGAACATGCAACGTCAATTATTACCAACTTAGTTAGTAATGCCCTCAAATATACCCACTCAGGCGGTCAAGTTGAGATTAGCTTATCAGTGCATAATAACATGGCTCATATCGCGATTGTTGACACCGGTATTGGCATCGAAAAACACCAACAAGGCATTATTTTTGAACGCTTTACGCGTGTTGCAGCACAAAATCAAAACGGCAGTGGAATTGGCCTTGCTTTAGTTAAACAATTGCTAGAGCAATACGGCGGGCAGATTTCACTAACAAGTGAAGTAGGTAAAGGCAGTTGTTTTACTGTATCTCTGCCTTTGACTGAAGCAGAGCATGGCGCAACTTCGCTAGCAGCACCAGTAAATGAAGCAACCCGCCCCAGCAATTCGCAAAAGCTACTGATTGTTGAAGATAACGACGAAATGCGCGAACTACTGCTGACTTTGTTTGCTACTGAGTACCACTGCTTAAGTGCTATTAACGGCGAACAAGGCTTAGCCATCTGCCAAACAGAAATGCCAGATCTAGTGATCAGCGATGTGATGATGCCTTGCATGGACGGTTATCAATTACTTAATGCGCTACGCACAAATAACATTACCAGCCATATACCAGTGTTATTATTGTCAGCAAAAGCCGATACACAAAGCAGACTAAAAGGCCTTGATTTACTAGCAGATGATTTTTTAAGTAAACCATTTGAGCCGCAATTACTGCTCAGTAGAGTACAAGGGTTACTGAGTATTCGTGCAGTCCTTAATCGGCACTTAGCAAAGCAGCTTGCGGCTCATGCTCCGCCGCTGGTACTCGATCAGCAGCTTACACAAAGTAAAGATTACCAATTTACCGAACGCCTGAAAAACATCATCCGTGATAACTATCACAACGAAGCGTTTAGTATTGAAGAATTCGCTGCAGGATTATATTTAAGCCCACGTGCCTTACAACTGAAAATGAAAGCACTCTACAATTTAACTCCCAGTGATTATATTCGTAATACTCGTTTAGAGTATGCTGAAAAGTTACTTAGCGACAGCGATCTGAGCATAGGTTTAATTGCTGAAAAAGTCGGCTTTAGCTCACAAAGTTACTTTGCTCGCTGCTTTAAGGCAAAGCATAACGTTTCGCCCAAACAGTTTAGGGAAAATACCAACCTGAATGCAAAAACTTCGCCTGTGTGACCAAAGTGTTCGCCTCAGTACTATTTTTAACCTTATGATTTCTTTAAATTAACTTTAAAACAATTTGTAGAATAAAAACCTTCACTGTTTCTATTTGGCACATTAATTAAGGAAAATCATATGCTCACAACAACTAAAAAAGTACTGTTGGCAACCCTCGTTGCTAGCAGTCTTAGCGCTTGCCAAAGTACCTCGACCAAGGTCACTTCAAACCAAGATTCACCAAACATTAATGAAATCGCCCAACAACAATATAATGGTCCAAAAGCGCGTATTGCCGTGGCACGCTTTACCGATAAATCGAATGACTCTCATTGGTGGCGAAAAGAAATAGGTGAAGGCATGGCCGACCAACTCACCACAGCTTTGGTAGGCACCAATCGCTTTATCGTACTTGAACGCCAGGCGTTAGATGCAGTGTTATCTGAGCAAGATCTAGCGGCTTCAGGTCGTGTTAGCGCAGCATCAGGGGCAGCTTACGGTGAAATTGAAGGAGCCGAAATAGTTGTGGTAGCAGCGGTAACTGAATTTGATGACGACAGCTCAGGTGCCAGTGTTGGTACTGGCGGTTTTATAGGTGATGTGTTTAGCTCAGTATCGGCAGGTTTTTCAGGCTCGCATATGGCGATTGATTTGCGCCTTATCGATACTCGCACCTCACGTATTTTAGCAGCCACCAGCGTCGAAGGAGGTAGCAAAGATTTTGATTTTACCAGTGCGGCAACTAATTTTGGCGGTGCATTAGTCGGTGGTAATTTAAGTGGCTGGTCAAACACCCCTAAAGAAAAAGCGCTCCGCGAAGTGATAATCAAAGCCGTTGAGTTTTTACAAACTAAAGTCCCAGCCACTTACTATCGCTATAACAGCAATAATACCTTAGCATCAGGATACACAGCACCACCGCCGCTTACTACCACGGCAGCCAAGTCAAAAGCCGTTGCTCCAGTAGCAAAAGTCGATGTTCCTACGCATAGAATGCCGCATTATGAAAAGATGGATTTAGCCATGTCTCGGATGAATCTAGTCTGTTTAGGTTATTTAAAAAACCAACCCAATTATGAAGAATTTGAAACTGAAGATGTTAAATACGACCGTCAAACAGTCATTGCACTGCGTGAATACCAACAAGAGAAACAATTAAAAGTGACTGGACTTGCAGACGAAGCAACCAAAAAGTCACTCGATGAAAGTCAATGTATTGCCAAAACCAATAAGTCAGGGCTTGAGAGCTTAGGTAGTATGTTTAAAATTAACTAACCAAAGATCAGGTTATTTAGCAGCCAGTTTATTCTTGGCTGCTATACCATCTATATACTTAGAACAGCTGTAACAGCTCGCCCTGATAAAAATCACAAAGCAACCAAATTTGTTGAAAAGGATGGGTAAGCGGTATCGTTATATTCTGTAACTCAGCGTCAAAATCCGCTTTATGCCAAATGGTGCTGGCGTTACGAATAAGCAGCCATGTTTGCTCTGATTGATAGTGCTTTTTTCCTTTTTGTTCTAATAACCGCTGCAGTGCACAGTGCAGCCGCTGCTCACTTGGTTGCATTGCCATATCAGCAAGATCGCGTTGCATGCTTATAGATAAAGGCCTGCCGAGTACTGCCATGGCTTCGGTTTCGCTGGCATATAAATGTGCTATTTCAATATCAAGCTTCTGTTCATTACGATAGCAACTGATATCTGGTTTACTCGGCTGATTATGCCAAATATGGCGCATTGGAATACCAAAGCGATGTTCATAGCAACGCAAGAACAACTTGCCTGCATCATGCTCAAGTTGTAATTTTTCTTGCTCACTATGACGCGTCATTAAGTACCGCATATACATTAGCTAACAGGCTTGATGCACCAAATCTAAATGTTGACGGATTCAAATAACTTTCTCCCATAATATCAGTCGCTAGCTGTAAGTAATTACTTGCATCCATAACCGTTTTCACGCCACCTGCAGCTTTAAAACCGACTACACGCGACGACTTTTTAATCGTACTTAACATCACATCGGTTGCTTCAAGAGTGGCATTTGTAGCTACTTTGCCGGTGCTGGTTTTAACAAAGTCAGCACCACCGGCAATTGCTATTTCTGTCGCCAGTGTTATCAACTGCGCTGTTTTTAGTGCGCCGGATTCTATAATTACTTTTAATTGTACGTGTTCAGGACAGCACTCTTTACTGGCACGCACATATTCTAGCGCTGTGGCTTCGTCCCCCGCGATTAAGGCTTGATACGGTAACACCAAATCAATTTCATCTGCGCCACGCTCTATTGCGATTAATGTTTCATTAATTACTTCACTTAGCTCACTGTTGCCTGAGGGAAAGTTAGTTACTGTGGCGACTTTTACATAACTAAGCTCGCGCTCAGCTAAAGCAAGCTTGGCGTCATCAACAAACTCACTATAAACACACACTGCAGCCGGAATACCTAGGTTGGGCTTAATACTAGCCACCAAGGCCTGTATTGTTGCCGCGCTATCATTACTATTTAAACTGGTTAAATCCATTAATTGCACGGCCAATGCCGCATCAGTTAGTTGCGTTGTCATAAATCCACCAAGTAAGTTCATGTATTAGCAATAGTACCAAATTTAACTATTCTCGCTATAGCTAATAACCAAACACTATAAGCTAGATATACACTCACTATTGCCCTTGCAACTCGGCGCAATCCCCTGTTAACTAAGGCTTAAGCCAAATCGAACAACCCTATATAACTTTTAGTTATATTAACTGGGTTTTAATTATTTTTTACTTAGCTTACGCCACTATATTCTGAGTTCCTGAAAAGCATCTTTGCTGTAATTTTTTCCAAGGGTCTACACATGCAATATTTACCTATCTTTACCAAGCTCGACAATAAACCAGTATTGGTTGTTGGCGGTGGAGAGGTTGCGTTACGTAAGTGCCGTGCATTTTTGAAAGCTCGCGCTGATGTCACTTTAGTAGCACCTTGGTTTTGTGATGAATTAAAAGAGCATGCACAAAATAATGATGTCACTCTAATTGATGCTTTTTTTGATGAATCACACCTTGATGGCAAAATGCTGGTCATTGCCGCAACTGACAATGACGGCGTAAATAACAGCGTATTTGAACTCGCAAATGCACGAAATGTATTCGTTAACGTAGTGGATGACCAACCTAAATGCACCTTTATTTTTCCTTCAATTGTTGATCGTGACCCGATCACTATTGCAATTTCAAGTGCTGGAACAGCGCCGGTATTAGCACGGCGCTTACGCGAGAAGTTAGAAACGCTTATTCCACAACACATCGGCCCGCTTGCAAGTTTAGTTGGCAGCTTTCGCGACAAAGTAAAACAGCGCTTTACGAGTTTTGCTGATCGTCGCCAATTTTGGGAAGGCGTATTTGATTCATCTGTCGTCAGCAAAGTACAAACGGGTGATACAGCTGCCGCAAGCGTACAGCTTGAACAATTACTCGATAGCAAACTGGATCCTGAAGGTGAAGTATACGTAATTGGCGCAGGTCCAGGAGATCCAGAGCTATTAACACTGAAAGCACTGCAACTAATGCAACAAGCTGATGTGGTGGTGTATGACTTTCTAGTCTCTGACGAAATTATGGAGCTAGTACGCCGCGATGCTGATTTAATTTGTGTGGGTAAACGCTTAGGCGATCACAGTGTCGTGCAAGAAGATACTAACCAAATGCTAGTTGACCTTGCCAAGCAAGGTAAAAAAGTGTGCCGCATTAAAGGTGGCGACCCGTTTATTTATGGCCGTGGTGGTGAAGAAGTTCAAGTACTGGCAGCTAATAACGTAAATTACCAAATCGTCCCTGGCATAACTGCTGCCGCAGGTTGTAGCGCTTATGCGGGTATTCCGCTAACGCACCGTGACCATGCACAAGCCATACAGTTTGTAACTGGTCACTGTAAAAAAGACGGTCAAGAACTAGATTGGCAATCACTGGCAAAACCAAACCAAACTCTGGCTATTTATATGGGTGTAATTAAGTCTCCCCATATTCAAGCACAATTATTAAAACATGGTCGCGGTGCAGATACACCCGTGGCAATTATTGAAAACGGTACTCGCAAAAATCAACGCGTTGTAACCGGTAAATTAGGTGAGCTGGCCGATTTAATCGAGCGTCACAGCATTATTTCACCGGCATTATTAATTATTGGTGAAGTTGCTTCATTACATGAAGAACTTCATTGGTTTGGCACAAAAGCCCAAACCAGTAGCTTTGCACAACCGCTTACAGACGTGGCATAGCTTTAAACTATTTAGATTTTAACTTTTAATCATTTTAGTAGGACGACTAACAATGGCTTTAACTCACCTTCAGCAATTAGAAGCTGAAAGTATCAAAATCATGCGCGAAGTTGCTGCTGAGTTTGAGAACCCAGTTATGCTTTACTCAATCGGTAAAGATTCATCGGTACTTTTACATTTAGCGCGTAAAGCGTTTTACCCAGGTAAAATTCCGTTTCCACTGCTTCACGTTGATACCAACTGGAAGTTTAAAGAAATGATCGAATTTCGTGATCGCTTAGCAAAAGAGTACGGTTTTGACTTACTCGTCCACAAAAATCCGGAAGGCTTAGCGATTGATATCAGCCCATTTACTCATGGCTCTGGTAAGCATACCGATATCATGAAAACCCAAGGCTTAAAACAGGCGCTTGATAAATACGGTTTTGATGCCGCGTTTGGTGGTGCACGCCGCGACGAAGAAAAATCTCGCGCTAAAGAGCGTGTTTATTCATTCCGTGATAAACACCACAGATGGGATCCAAAAAACCAACGTCCAGAGCTTTGGAATACCTATAACAGTCAAGTTAACCCTGGCGAAAGCATCCGTGTATTCCCACTTTCTAACTGGACTGAACTTGATATTTGGCAATATATCTATCAAGAAAACATCGATATGGTTCCCCTTTACTTAGCCAAAGAGCGCCCTGTTGTAGAGCGTGATGGTACTTTGATCATGGTTGATGATGAGCGTATGCCGCTTAAAGAAGGCGAAGTACCCATGATGAAATCTGTTCGTTTTCGTACTTTAGGTTGTTACCCACTTACCGGTGCAGTGGAATCAACAGCCAGTACACTGACTGAGATTATCGAAGAAATGCTGCTATCTACGTCATCTGAACGTGAAGGTCGGGTAATTGACCACGATTCAGCAGGTTCAATGGAGAAGAAAAAACGTGAGGGCTATTTCTAATGTCTATTAATACTAGCGATACAATTAACGAAGTAAAAGCAATTGGCATCGACGCCTATCTTGCTCGCCAACAAGACAAAAGCCTATTGCGTATGCTGACCTGTGGTAGTGTGGATGACGGTAAATCAACCCTAATTGGCCGCCTACTACACGACAGCCACCAAATTTATGAAGATCAGTTAGCAGCACTGCATAAAGATAACGAAAAAGTCGGTAATGCCGGTGAAGAGCTCGATTTAGCACTACTGGTTGACGGCTTACAAGCTGAGCGTGAGCAAGGCATAACTATTGATGTAGCGTACCGTTATTTTTCAACGGCTAAACGTAAATTCATTATTGCTGATACTCCAGGGCATGAGCAATACACGCGCAACATGGTAACCGGTGCATCAACCAGTGATGTAGCGATTATTCTTGTTGATGCGCGCTACGGTGTGCAAGTACAAACTAAGCGTCACAGCTTTATCTGTGATTCATTGGGTATTAAACAGTTTGTTGTTGCCGTGAATAAAATGGATATTGTTGATTTTGACGAAACCGTTTATGAGCGCATTAAAGCCGATTATTTAAAATTTGCCGAGCAACTTAACGTATCTAACATCAAGTTTGTGCCTATGTCGGCACTTAAAGGCGATAACGTAGTAACACGCTCAGAGCACACACCATATTACACAGACAAACCACTGCTTGAGTTATTAGAAGACTCACCAGCAGCTGAAACAGACACTGGCTTTGAAGCGCGTTTCCCTGTGCAGTATGTAGTACGCCCTAACCTAAACTTCCGTGGTTTCCAAGGTACTTTGACCTCAGGAAAATTACGCGTTGGTGATGCTATTAAAGTATTGCCATCAGGTAAAACCTCAAGCATTAAAGAGATTGTCACCTTTGACGGCAACTTAGACACAGCCGAAGCTGGCCAAGCAATTACTTTAACGCTTAACACTGAAATTGATATTAGCCGAGGGGACGTGATCGTTCCTGCTGATTCAACAGCGACTGTAACTAACCAAGTACAAGCAAAGCTTGTGTGGATGCACGAAGCGCCGCTGGTACTGGGTAAAAGCTATAACTTTAAGCTAGGCAGTAAAAATACTTCGGCTATCGTGAAAAAGATTGATCACACCATTGATGTGAACACCCTTGAACACGGCAGCGCAGACAGCCTGCAGTTAAACGAAATCGCGATTGTTACCCTAGAATTGACCGAAACCATTTTGGCCGATGCTTATCACAACAATCACGAAACCGGTGCGTTTATTTTAATCGATCGTTTATCTAACTTAACTGTTGCGGCGGGTATGATTGAAAACGTGCTTGCTAAGCAAGAACAAACGGGTAACTTTAGTGAGTTTGAAGTTGAATTTAATGCGTTAGTACGCAAGCACTTCCCACATTGGCAAGCGCTTGATATATCAAAGCTTAAATAACCAACTTTGCCTGTTAAGGACATATAAAGCATGTATCAACAGCTAGTATTAACAGGCATTATGCTAACTTTAGTCGGGTGCCTGTTTGGCACGCGGCTAAAGCCAGCATGGCTTTTTGTTGGCGCCATTGGCACCGCATATCTAGGCGGGTTAATCGACCTTGAAGATATGCTGATCAACTACGCCAATCCATCACTGATCACCTTAGTGTTATTAGTACTGGTTTCGATTGCGGTTGAAAAAACTACACTCGTACAAAAGCTTGCCCAGTCATTATCAAAAGGAAGTTTAACCAGCTCAGTCACTAAGCTCGGACTTTCTACAGCGTTTTTATCCTCATTTACCAATAATACAGCGGTTGTCGCATCGCTCATTACTGCCATAAAAGACAATCCAAACCATTCACCTTCAAAGCTACTATTACCGCTGTCGTATACTGCTATTTTAGGTGGCACAATTACCTTAATTGGTACTTCAACAAATTTAATCGTCAATGGTTTTGCCGTTGATGCAGGCATGGCACCGCTAGGCTTTTTCGACTTTACCATAGTCGGGTTAGGCGCATTAAGTGTGGGCCTGATCACTATTTTAGTGATGCTAAAATATTTGCCAGACAACGGCAAAAACGATCAAGAAGTGGTGCCTTTTTATCTCGAAGGTAAAATAGAAGAAGGCTCAAAACTAATTGGTAAAAGCGTAGAAGAAAATGGCCTGCGCGAACTTAAAGACTTATTCCTAGCGGAAATTATTCGCGGCGATAAACGCATTTGTGCAGTGACCCCGCAACAAGTGATTAAAGCGGGCGATGTATTGCTGTTTGTCGGTGACATCAAATCAGTGCCATTGCTAACACGCTTTGACGGGCTAAAAATAGTTCACGATAAACATCAAAAAGATGTTGAGCACCTCGTTGAAGTTGTTGTCAGCCAATCATCTAAATTTATAGGAAAAACAGTTAAAGAAGCGCGTTTTCGTGAACAGTTTCATGCCGCTGTTATCGCTATTCGTCGCGGCCATGACCGCTTGCAAGGTGGCCTTGGTAAAGTGCAGCTGCAAGCGGGAGACTCACTGATCCTCGCACCAGGTAAAGACTTTTATAGTCTGCCTAATTTAAAACGCGAATTTGTGTATATTTCCGGGCTTGATTTACAAACTCACTTAGCGCCCAAGCAATCTAACTTAGTATTAGCGAGCTTTGCAACGGTACTTGGGCTGAGCATTATTGGCTATGTACCACTGGTAAAAGGCTTATTAGTATTGCTGATTGGCTTAATGCTCACGGGAACGATAAAGCTGAGCGAAGTAAAACGCCGTTTTCCTATTGAGTTACTCGCTGTAGTTGGTAGCGCCATTGGCCTTGCAAAACTGATGATAGGCACCGGCCTAGCTGGACAAATATCTGCAGCATTGTTTTATGTACTCGGTGATTTTGGCCCCTATGGTGCGTTTATCGCGATTTTTGTAATGACAGTAATGTTCACCGAACTTATCACCAATAACGCCGCAGCGGCACTATCATTCCCTGTCGCTTATGCATTAGCAATGGGCTTTAATGTTGACCCGCTGCCGTTTATTATGGCGGTCGCCTTTGGTGCATCTGCAAGCTTTATATCACCATTTGGTTATCAAACTAACCTGATGGTTTATAGCGCCGGCAATTATCGTTTAAAAGACTATGTATTAATGGGCTTACCGCTTTCTATTATTTATTCAATAACGGTATTAACCCTGATCCCGCTGGTATTTCCATTTTAAGCCAGCGCTTACTCATAAGAGAGTTTTATAATGGATGAGAACATTGTTTGGCATAACTATGCCATTACTAAAGCACAACGTAGCGAACACAAAAGCCATAAACCGGCTATTTTATGGTTCACTGGTTTTTCCGGCTCAGGTAAAAGCACCGTAGCAAACGCCCTTGAAAGCGCACTCAATCAACAAGGTATTCACACCTACCTGCTTGATGGCGACAACGTACGCCACGGCTTGTGTAAAGATTTAGGCTTTAGCGACGAAGACCGTATCGAAAATATTCGCCGCGTTGGTGAAACCGCCAAACTAATGGTCGATGCTGGATTATTGGTACTCACCGCATTTATTTCCCCATTTCGCGCTGAACGCGATATGGTCAGAAACTTAGTCGATGACGGTGAATTTATCGAAGTGTTTTTAGACACACCTCTGGACGTATGCGAGAGCCGCGATCCAAAAGGCTTATACAAAAAAGCCCGCGCAGGTGAAATAAAACACTTCACAGGTATTGATTCAGACTACCAAATACCCCATTCACCGGAAATAATCTTAGATACCAGTAAAAACACCCTAGACCAATCGGTGCAAGAGCTGATAGCGTATCTAAAACAACAGCAAATTATTAAAGGTTAAGTCATGAACCAAACGGAACTGCTCGAAGAAATACTGATCCTTGCCCGCCAAGCTGGCAGCGCTATTATGGGGATTTACGAAAAGGATTTTAACGTTGAGTACAAAGCTGATGAAAGCCCTGTAACCGACGCCGATCTTGCAGCTCACAAAGTGATTGCCAATGGCCTAGCCCACTTAACCCCAGAGATCCCAGTATTAAGTGAAGAAAGTGCCGATATCAGCTGGGATATCCGTCAAACGTGGACCCGCTATTGGCTGGTTGACCCAATCGACGGCACTAAAGAGTTTATTAAAAAGAACGGTGAGTTTACCGTTAACATCGCCTTGATTGAAAACGGCAAGCCTATCTTAGCGGTAGTAGATGCGCCTGCGCTAGGCGTGTCTTATCTGGCAGCAGAGGCAATCGGCGCATTTAAGGACCGCGGTGATGAGCGCATTGAGCTTAAAGTCACCACCAAAGCAAACAAAGGCCTAATTCGCGTAGTCGGCAGCCGCTCGCATCCATCACCGGATTTAGCCGAGTTTGTAAAACGCTTTGATGAGGTTGAAATGGTCTCAAAAGGCAGTTCACTAAAACTGTGCTTAGTCGCCGAAGGCAGCGCCGATATTTACCCACGCCTAGGCCCAACCTGCGAATGGGACACCGGCGCAGGCCACGCTATAGCCGAAATCGCCGGCGCAAAAGTCACTAAGCTTGATGGCAGCCCGCTTGTTTATAACACCAAAGATGAATACTTAAATCCGTATTTTATTGTAAGTGCGATAGAAGAAGAAACCAAGCTATAAGCTGTAAGTTTTAAGTGGTAAGTTTAAGGCCGACTCTTCACTCGTAGGAGTTGGCTTCAGCCACGAAAAAACTCGCTCGGTGTCTAATTTAAAGAGAATTTCACCACAGAGCTCACCGAGGCGCTTCGCTACACAGAGAAAGTTACAGACACACCTTCGAATTTCTGTAAAGGTTCATCGAACATCGTCTATTCTAAATTGTTTCAAAATACTTTTATAATCTCTAAAACTGGTTCCATCTATTTTATGACCCATCGAGATTGCTTTTGACTGTTGCGCCAATGAATACTTAGCTCCTTTTGAACAAGGCAGAGTGGAGCTATAGTAGCTATATAACCTTTCACTTTCACTTAGCTCTAACTTTTGCACTGTATTTTTAATAATACAATAAACTTTATCACCAAAATCTATAGCTTCTGCTTCTGTAGGTATATACCCTTTATGAATCACCTTATTTCTAAAACCAACAGCATTACTATCAAGTGTTTGGGCCTTCTCATTATATTTTGCTAAAAATAAAAAAGTGAAAGCACCTAGTTGTCTTTCTGATTGATTAGAAACTTCCTTCCATGTATTGAGTAAAATACTTTCATCAATTCCTAATGAATGAATATGATATTTAATAAAGAATTCATAGAAGCGCTCGAGTGATGCTGCAAATGAAGCAACTGCTTCTCTCATATATCCATCACCAATTGCATTAACAGCTATATCAAAAAGCATTTCAAACTTTTGAGCTCTTAATTCAACTGTATATTTATGCCCTCTATCGCAAACAACTTTATGAATACCATCATCAATTAACTGCTGTGACTGCATTATAAAAGCCGTATAAGTACCAGCTTCACTTATACACTGCGGGCAAGTAGTTTGTATCCTCATATATCCCCATATCAACCAACTAAAAATCTCGCCCTGAAAGCTGTTTGGTTTCCAAATTTAAATGGCTTACATTCTTAAACTCTGTCAGGTTGGTAGTATCAATAGTTGGCAGTTTATCTAATGGCCTGATTAAAATTTTATCCAGTGTTTGACTTCCAAATTTAATTTTATTTAACTTTTCTAGAATTTCATCATTTGTAAGCTCGTCAGACATTGACACCCTATGTGATAACAACAATAAACAAAACAAACAATAGGCCGACTTGTTTGAAGGGTTAGCCAAAAACCTAACTGCTCCTTTTATTGAACTAGGGCTAAAGACGCCTGTTTTCCCTGAAGTAACTCCTAGAAAGGTTAAAAAGTCATATAGAAACTCTACTCGCTTCGAGCTTTCATTATTAGCACCTAATGACCCTTTATCCAAAAGGCTACTAAATAAATATTGTAAATTATGTATTGTTAAACTTTCTGCCAGCAATTTTTTAAGTACCTCTTCTACACCACAATTAACTCCATAATCAGCCAAAGGAGGCCGTTTCATAATACTTTTACCAATACTTTCTATAGCGCTAAACTTATCATCGACTACACCAAAGAACCGTTCAAAATTTATAACTTCTTTATCGCTAAAGCCAAGATAACGGTTTATAAATAAAAGTATGCCTTTTGCATCATTTAGCTTTAATTCATAAAGTTCAATTACATTTGCAATGGCATTTTGATCTGATACCTGCTCTTGCGGTATGCGCTCAGCTAAAACTCTTACTAAATAATCCGAGTAACCATTATTAAATCCAACACCTTGATTTTTGAAACTTCCATCTTGCTGCCACTTAGCATCTGGGTTATCTAGTACATGATTTTTCGCTGGATTAAGAACTCTATCAGCTGTTATATCAAGCATTTCGATATAAAAACGAGTTAGATAGTCATCTTCTTTTCCTACACTTGCACACTCTAAAATAAATGGCTTTAGATCATACTCATGATGTGATCTCAGAGCTTTAATATTGTAAGGTTCTAACTTTGTGTATAACTCAAATGATTTGAGATTAACTTCTCGTAAAGTAATAACCATCAATAAGTTAATAAAATTAATTTCTCCCATTAACCTATCTTTTTGCCAAATCTGATTAACTCTACGAAGAATCTTTTTAAGTTGTCGAATTGAATAGATTTGGTTTTCCACTTCAATTAATTTTTGCTCTAAAAAGTACCAATCATGTCCCCCACGCAAAATGCGCATTAATTTGTCAGCGGTTAAAATTTCCCCCTCAAAAATAACAAAGCAGCCTTCTGCAATCGCATAATTGATACTTAATTCAATGAATTTACGTAATACCACTAGAACATTCTGTTTATGAATATCCTCCCTATAATCAGTCGCTTTTGATATTACTTCTGCCGCAACTTCATTTTCATTACCCATAGCGATGATAAAGTTTATGTTACTTAAATCTCTATTCTTTAATCTATCTAAAAGCGCAGCTATATCATTTAAGCGCTTTTCATTTTCATCGCCTGTTCCGCGATCTACATCTTGCAGGGTGATCAGTAATTTATAGTTGGTTACTTTAAGAACATTGTTAAGCTTTTGAAAGCTTTGCTCGATATCAACTGGGCCTGCGAGTAGTGTAGATGCAAATTGAAAAAAGCTGCCGCCTGATTTTAGGGCTTCAGTGTAATGTTTTGGTAGCGCACGAAAGGCGCACATATCAATGTGCTGGCTGATATCATCAATAATATTGCTAAGTATCACATGCGCGACACTGCCACTGGCTGCGCCCCATGTTGATATATCACTGTGTATCCAGACACTATCTTGCTTAGGGCTTTTTGCTAAATCATTTGCAATGCAATCAACTATGCTGCTTTTTCCACATCCAAATGGCCCACACAGCGCGATATGTTGCGCTCCCTTTAGCTCATCCCCTCCCTGATCACCTCTTTTTAGCAGTCGATCTGCAATACGATTAGCATAAACCCGTAAATCAGGTTCTAATTGCTCTGTGTTTTTAATGGTTGAATCATCTTTAAACCATTTTCGAAAATCTTCTAAGCTCTCAAGCTTTAATTCTACTTCTTGTTTTGATTCGACTCTTGACTCTGCGCTAGATGCTTTTAACTGCTCCCATAACAAATATACCGACATACCCAAATAAGCAATTGCTATACAGAAAAACACGCAGAATGCATGTTCTATCTCAACTAAGTTTATTGCTGAAAATAAATAAAATGCTGATACCGAACACAGTACAACCGAAAATATGGGATTTTTTGTATACAGTTTAGTTTGATAGATAATAGTCGCTGCAACAGCTAAAAAGCTCAGTGACAGAAACTTAAAACTTATAAAGGCATGAGCTGTCAGTTGTTCTACTATTTCATTGTTAGTTACATACACGTAACCAACAATGAAAAATAATCCAAACAATACACTCATTGTCACTGGCGGATATCGCCAGTTAAATCCAATACTGCGTTTGGCGTGGGAGATATAAAACTTATCCAGCATCAGCTTGATGCCAATGCCGGAAAGAAAAGCAAAACTATAGTGCAGTACAGAATTGGCGTATAAAATACTACCCCAGCTTGCATAGGCTTGCCGTACAAAACTGACGTTACTTAAAAATACTGTAATCGCGGCCGCTGTAATTGCACACAATAAAAGTGATAACCAACGCTGGGCTGGAATAGGAAGAGACTGCGACAATTTAATATCCTTATAAGTAAACAAGTTAAAGCAACTAGCCCAGTCTATACTTAATTACTTGAAATTAGAAACAACTAGCACTACATACCTTAAATAGAAATTTAACCCTCTGTGTAGCGTGCAGAGCCTCCAAACCTTGGTGGTTCCATACATTTACTTTGGCTTGTCGTTTTCAGTTTTAGCCTTCGTCTATAAGTGACTTTAAGCATGAAATATCTGACACCGAAGTACTTGGTATTGGTGTTCTTTTGTAAGTCGGGATTCATCCCATCACATTTTTCAGGCTGAAGCTTAACCTACAAAGGTAATTACAATAAACGGGTGCAAAGAGTTGTCTTAGTTTGCTACTCTGCTCTTCTCTAAAACGGACTTGTGAGAATTTATGAAAACTAGCTATATACTGCCCTTATTATGCTGCTTTTACCCTGCATCTGCCATATCACAGAGCCCAAACATCACTAATTACTTAACTATCGAATACCATAATTCAATAAAAGCATATGATACGAAACTTGAAAAATGTCAGCAAACAGTAATAGTTATAACTCCAGATGACGTTAAACATATTTCAGATGACTGGAATGTGCTTAGTAGTGTTTTATCTTATCATTATGCAAAGACGCAAGATTTATGCACACATGATGAGTTACAGCGTTTCACATTGCTTTCAGCAAAATTGCAGGCCTTAAAAGATAGCGATAAAACCATGCTTGATAAGTACAACCAATTAATTATGGCAATCCCTTTAACTTTTGAGCGAACTAAAGCTGATTACTTTATTTTGCCTGAAGATATACGTGAACAATTTTCTAGCTTAGAAAAATTAAATAAGCCATTTAATTTAATGAAGACAATGGAAAATTTCGAGTAGTCAAAAATTAATAAATAATTACATTTTTCATTGTGGCTGGGCTAAGCGAAGCCCAACCAGGCTGAGCAATAAGGAAGTTAAGCTGTATAGCTTTAAGTGGTAAGTTTAAGGCCGACTCTTCACTCGTAGGAGTTGGCTTCAGCCACGAAAAATCTGCTCTGTATTCTATCTTAAAAATAAATTTCACCACAGAGAACACCGAGTCGCTAGGCTACACAAAGAAGTGAAAGGCATTAGGTTAAAGACTGAGACTAGCTCCACCTGAAATCTAACCCCTCAATACAACTTACTAGGCATAAAGTCGCGCCTACGCATATTAAAACACCGATGCCAACCCGTAGGCTAGAGTTTACCTCGCGCAATTTTATGCTCACGAGCGCACAGAGGCGCTTCGCTACACACAAAAGTGAAATGCAAGAGATTGAAGGCTGGAGACTAGCTCTACCTGAAATCTGACACCTATAATCTGATCCCTAATACAGCTTGCGCGGCATCAATACCTAAAAGCAAAAAACCGCTCAATGAGCGGTTTTTTAAACGTAAAATTAGAATCATACCTATGGCATAGCGTCTAAATCTGCGCCTTCTTTTTCGATAACTTCTGGTATTAAGTCTTCTTTACTTACGCCCATTGCAAGCGCAACGGCACTAGCAACATAAATCGAAGAGTAAGTACCAATAAACACACCAAATAACAGCGCTGTAGCAAAACCATGAATAGTTTGACCACCCCAAGCAAACAAGGCGATTAATACTAAAATAGTGGTAATTGAAGTTACTAGAGTACGGTTAAGTGTTTGCGTTAATGAAATATCAATTATCTCAACAGTATCGTCGATACGCACTTTGCGGAAGTTCTCACGAATACGGTCAGATACAACGATAGTATCATTAAGAGAGTAACCTATTACCGCCAGTATTGCCGCCAATATGGTTAAGTCGAACTCTAACCCTAATACTGAAAACAAACCTAAAGTAATGATTACATCGTGTAAAAGTGCCGACACCGCGCCTACCGCAAAACGCCACTCAAAGCGAAATGCCACATAGATCAAGATACAAATAAGCGCAGTTAACATGGCAAGGCCACCCTGCTCTTTTAAGTCTTCACCTACACTTGGGCCAACAAACTCAATTCGACGCATTACTACGCTATCATCGGCTTTTTTAAGTGCATCAATTACTTGGTTACCAATTACTTCGGCTTTAACATCATCACCTCGCGGTGCTAAGCGAACCAATATCTCTTGGCTTGAACCAAATAATTGTACTGATGCATCTGCAAAACCATTTTCAGCTAACACTGAACGTACTTTCTTTAAGTCTGCTGGTTGTGCAAAACCGACTTCTACAGCAGTACCGCCCGTAAAATCTAAGCCAAAGTTTAAACCTTTAACGAAGAACGATGCGAACGATGCCAAAATAAGTAGCGTTGAGATGCTCATAGCAACTTTGCGCAGCGACATAAACCCTAAAGTTCTGCCGCCTAATTTTAAAATTTGCATATCTGCTCCTTAAATTGACAGCTTATCAATGCGCTTACCACCAATACATAAGTTGATTACCGCACGGGTACCAACAATGGCTGTAAACATTGAGGTGATAATACCTATCGCAAGTGTCACTGCGAAACCAGCAATTGGGCCTGTACCCACTGCGAACAAGATAATCGCAGCAATTAAGGTGGTAATATTGGCATCAAAAATTGTACTAAAAGCACTATCATAACCATGATGAACAGCCTGTTGCGGACTACGTCCATCGGCCAGCTCTTCGCGAATACGCTCAAATATTAGTACGTTGGCATCAACTGCCATACCTACCGTTAGTACGATACCAGCAATACCTGGCAGTGTTAGTGCAGCGCCTGGGATCAACGACATAACACCCACAATCAATACTAAGTTAGCTGCTAAGGCAATATTAGCGACTAAGCCAAAACCTTTGTAATAAACTAACATAAAGATCAGTACAAACAAGAAACCTAAAGCAACCGCTGTCATACCTGCTTCGATATTTTCTTGACCTAAGCTTGGCCCTACCGTGCGCTCTTCAACAATTTGAATTGGCGCAACAAGTGCTCCAGCACGTAGTAATAAACTTAAGTTATGTGCTTCTGCAGGGTTATCAATGCCGGTGATGCGAAACGAACGATCAAGACGCGCTTGTATAGTTGCAACGTTGATCACTTCTTCCACCTTAATTGGTGGTAGCGCTTTACCGTTTTCGTCTGTTTTACCAGAAGGCTTATACTCTATAAATACCGTCGCCATACGCTTGCCAATAGCACGCTTAGTGAAAGCATTCATTTTCGCGCCGCCTTTGCTATCAAGGCTAATACTTACTTGCGGACGTTGGTATTCATCGGCACCCGATTGCGCACCAGTAATGTGACTACCTTCGAGAATAATGCGTTTTTTAAGTACCACTGGGTAGCCATCACGGCTCATGATCATTTCAGTACCAGGCGGAATACGCCCTTGCGCTGCTGCCGTTGGATCGGCATTTTCGTCTACTTCACGAAACTCAAGGGTTGCTGTAGCACCCAAAATCTCTTTCGCACGCGCAGTATCTTGAACACCTGGTAGCTGCACAATAATACGCTCTGCACCTTGACGTTGTACGTTAGGCTCAGCAACACCGATTTGGTTAATACGGTTACGGATAATGGTTTCGTTTTGCTTGATAGCATAGTCACGAATTTCTTTGAGTTTTTGCTCGCTGATGGTGGCATAAAACGCGTTATCGTTAGAGCTATCATCAATGTAGTTGTGTAATGGGTAGCGTGACTGTAAAAAACGCTCTGCCGCATCTTTATCTTCTGCGCTGCGCATCTCCACACGAATACGTTCAGTACCAGCTACACGACGTACCGTGCGATAGCGTAGTTTTTCTTCACGTAAATCACTTTTATAGTCTTGATCCATTTGTTCCAGCGCGTTATCAACCGCTGTCACCATATCAATTTCCATCGTAAAGTGAACACCGCCACTTAAATCCAAGCCCAATTTCATTGGATTGCCGCCAAGGGCTTTTAACCAATGAGGTTGCGCCGGGGCCATGTTAATGGCTGAGATGTAATCGTCGCTCAATGAATCACGCAATAAATCTTGCGCTTTAAGCTGCTCTTCAACATTTTTAAAGCGGATCAACACTTGACCGTTTTCGAACTTAACTGATTTTACGGTAACATTGTGCTCTTTGAGGGTCGCATTTACTTTGTCTACTACAGCTAGATCTGCATCAGTTCCTTTAGTACCTGAAATTTGTATGGCCGGATCACGACCATACAAATTAGGAGAGGCATATAAAAGACCTACCGCAATCACAGCTAGAACAAGTAAATACTTCCATAATGGAAACTTGTTTAACACGTGGGCGTCCTTATTATTATTATAGCGACTTCATTGTGCCTTTAGGCAATACTGCTGACACTGCTGATTTTTGTACAGTTACTTCAGCTTGATCGTTAAGTGAAATAACAATGAAATCTTTATCGTCAGAGATTTTAGCGATTTTACCCACTAAACCACCTTGAGTAAGAACTTCATCGCCTTTTGCCATCGCATTCATCAGCGCTTTATGTTCTTTTACACGCTTAGCTTGTGGACGGTAAATCAAGAAGTAAAATACTAAGCCAAAGATAGCTAGCATGATCAACATCTCATAACCACCACCGGCTGGCGCTGCACCTGCCGCACTTGCGTGGGCGTTTGAAATAAATAAACTCATAACACTTCCTCTTTAATTTTTAAATTTAATTTGTGGTATCTGCAAGCTCTGGCACTTCTTGGCCGCGGCGTGCATAAAAATCATTTACGAATTCATCTAACTTACCGTCACCGATCGCATTACGTAAACCTTCCATAACGCGCTGATAGTAACGTAAGTTATGAATTGTGTTTAGTCGTGCACCTAAAATTTCGTTACATTTATCAAGATGATGTAGGTACGCGCGCGAATAATTCTTACAAGTATGGCAATCACACTCAGGATCAAGTGGGCCGGTATCTGTTTTGTGCACAGCATTACGAATTTTCACAATGCCACCGGTTATAAATAAATGACCATTACGCGCATTACGAGTTGGCATTACACAGTCAAACATATCGATACCGCGACGAACGGCTTCAACTAAGTCTTCAGGTTTACCTACACCCATAAGGTAACGGGGTTTGTTCTCTGGCATTTTATAAGCACAGTGATCAAGAATGTTAATCATCTCATTTTTTGGCTCACCGACCGATAAACCACCGAGTGCGTAGCCATCAAAACCAATTTCTTCAAGACCTTGTTGTGACTGAGCACGCAACTCCGGATACATACCACCTTGGATAATACCAAATAAAGCTGATGGATTGTCACCGTGACCTTCTTTTGAACGCTTAGCCCAACGAAGTGATAACTCCATTGAATCTTTAGCTTCTTTTTCGGTGGCAGGATAAGGCGTACATTCGTCAAAAATCATTACGATGTCTGAACCTAAATCACGCTGCACTTGCATGGCTTTTTCTGGTGAAAGCATAATTTTTTCACCGTTAACAGGCGAGCTAAACAATACACCTTCTTCGGTAATTTTACGCATTGCGCCTAAGCTAAACACTTGAAAACCGCCTGAGTCGGTTAAAATTGGTTTATCCCAATTCATAAAACCATGTAATCCACCATGCTGCTTGATGATTTCAGTACCAGGGCGAAGCATTAAATGGAAGGTGTTACCTAGGCAAATATGCGCACCAGTGTCTTTGACTTCATCTGGGGTCATACCTTTGACAGTACCGTAAGTACCTACTGGCATAAATGCTGGCGTTTCGACTACGCCTCTATCAAAAATCAAGCGGCCGCGGCGGGCTTTACCGTCTGTACGGTCTAATTCAAACTTCATATCATCCTCAAATGTCAGAAAAACAGTCCAACAAGCTATAATTTAACCGCTCGATTCTACCCTTTTTGTAAAACCATTACTATTAATTGGGCTCAAAGCTGAAATTAAAAGTGCAAAAATCAAAACTAAAAAGCCCAACGCAAGGCTGGGCTTTAAGTGCTTTTATAGAAAAAACTATTTACGGGTTAAAAACATCGCATCGCCGTAGCTAAAAAAGCGGTATTTTTGTGCAATTGCAGTTTGATATGCACTCATAATATTATCTTGCCCAGCAAATGCACTAACCAACATGATCAATGTCGATTCTGACAAGTGAAAATTAGTGACCATGGCATCAACTACGTTAAATTGATAACCTGGGTAAATAAAAATATCGGTGTCACCAAAGTAACTGGCTAATTGGCCGCCATGTATCTTAGCTGCTGATTCCAATGAACGTACCGAAGTTGTGCCTACCGCAATCACTCTGCCGCCGTTAGCTTTGGTTGCAGCGACTGCTGCAACAACATCATCAGGCACTTCAATGTATTCGGAGTGCATTATATGATCATCAACCGAGTCTACGCGTACCGGCTGAAATGTGCCCGCGCCAACATGCAGAGTAACAAATGCCATGTTTACGCCCTTAGCTTTTATTGCTGCCATGAGCGTATCGTCAAAATGTAGGCCAGCAGTTGGCGCTGCAACCGCGCCAGGTTTTTCACCGTAAACTGTTTGATAGCGTTTGCGGTCTTCGTCAGTATCTGGACGGTCAATATAAGGTGGCAGTGGCATATGGCCAATATCGTTTAAAATTTCCAGTACATTTTGACTATCGCTAAACTCTAGTTCAAACAATTCGCCATGACGACCCACCATAGTCGCCTGCGCTTTACCTTCGAGAATAAGTTCTGTACCTGGTTTTGGTGATTTACTGGCGCGTACATGAGCCAGCACGCGGTGCTCATCAAGCACTCGCTCTACTAAGACTTCAACTTTGCCACCTGACGCTTTTTGGCCATACATACGAGCAGGGATCACTTTGGTATTGTTAAATACCAACAAGTCATTTTCATTTACTAAATCAATAATATCGCTAAATATTTTATGTTCTACAGCGCCACTTGGGCCATCTAAGGTTAATAAGCGACTGCTGGTTCGATCCTGTTTAGGAAAACGAGCAATTAATTCATCAGGTAAGTCAAAGCTAAAATCAGCCACGCGCATAGGATATATCCAGATCAAAAAAGTCGCGCCAAGTTTAACTGCATCGCGCTATTAGCTCAACCAACGGCTTTAATTAAAATACAATGGAATGTTCTCTTGTGGTTCGAGACAAATGGCATTATTCTACTCAACTTAATTAGATCTAGGTTTATAAGAGGTGTGACATAAATGGCTAAGCAGCTAACTTTGCTGATCTTAAACGCCAGTGTCGCTGAGCGTCAGGCTGTTAAGTCAACCTTAAATCGGCTCAATGTATTTACTTTCCTTGAAGTAGCCGATAGCCAGCAAGCCCTCGAAATTCTTAAATCTCAAGCGGTCGATGTCATTATTACCGGTCTTAATGTTGGTAAAATAGATGGTTGGCGATTTTCTCGGATGATCCGTTCAGGGTTATTAAAAACCCCAAAAAATACACCAATTGTACTAACTCCGCCTATCTATTGTGAGCGAATAGCCGAAACGACAGCACGCAGTTATGGCATAGATGCAGTATTGCCATTTGAACGCCAAGATATGCTGCCACAGGTACTGGCAAATGTGTTATCAACGCATTTAGAAAAAAGTAGTCGTTTAGACTTGTTGCTGCTCGAAACCGACAGTGACAAAGCAGCTGAAATAGCGCAACAATTACAGCTAAACTTTGCCTGCACCCATGTTTCTAGTAATAAACAAGCATTATCAATCTATTTGCAGCAAAAGTTTGCCATTGTGTTACTTGATGCAACCGCAGCACACGCAGGAGCTGCCAGTCAATTAGTTGAAGAGATTTTACAACACAACCCAAAACAAGCCATTGTAACCATTATAGACACGAAAGATGCCGATCATGCTGAACAACTATTGCTTTCAGGGGTCACTGATTTTATTCGTGCACCATATGAACAAACCTTGTTAAGTAAAGTATGCGACCATGCTGCGCGCCGTGAAGATTTTATGGTCAGTTATGCAGAGTTTGCACAAAAAGTAGAACAGCTAAGTCAAAGTCAAAGCCGCTATAAGGAGCTATTTTCAGCCCATCAGCGGATACTATTACATCTTAATACTGTGGTGCTTGAATTTGATGAACAAGGCCGCATTCGTTTTATCAACCCTGCGTGGGAAGCACTCAGTGGGTTTGGCATAAAACAAACCTTGAGCAAAGCACTCTCTGACTTTTGTATCAATGATTGCAAAAATAAACTACTGCAAACAATTAGCAGTATTTTGCATGGCGGTGCCTTGCAACAGCAGGTTGAAGTGCAAATTATTCATAAAGATGGTCAAGCTATTTGGGTTGAGTGCCGCTTACAACTAATCAAAAACAGCAGTAATGCTGCCACGATCACCGCCACAATAGATAATATTCATGAGCGCAAACAAGCTGAATTACAGCTGCGCCATTTAGCACTACATGACACCTTAACCGGCTTACATAACCGCTATTATTTTGATCAACAACTCAATCGAATTTGCCAGCCGCAACGCACTAATGGCGACATAGAGCACGCTTTAATTTATATTGACCTCGATCATTTTAAAATAATTAATGACAGTAAAGGCCATCAACAAGGCGATATAGTTCTTAAAGAAGTTGCGCAACTATTTAACGCCAATATCAGTGATGAACACTTAGTGTGTCGCATTGGTGGTGATGAATTTGCGGTGATCTTAAATAATATGAATCTGCTTGATGCACACTTGATAGCTGAAAGTATTTGCATGGCTATTGAAGGTCATCAGTTTAAATCTGAAGAACAAGTTTATTCAATTAGCTGCTCAATTGGCTTAACGCAAATAACAGCAGCGAACCATGATCCGAGTGAATGCTTAAAACAAGCTGATATTGCCTTGTACGTTGCTAAAAGCTTAGGCCGTAATTTGGTTCATTGTTACTCTAAAGAAGATGCCAGCCATAACACCTTGCAAGCTGGATTAGAGTGGGGACACAGCATTCGCCAAGCATTGCAACAAAACCAAATTGAATTACATTACCAGCCTATTTGGGACTTTAAACATGGTGGTGTCGCTTATTTTGAAGCACTGTTACGCTTAAAACTCGACGGTGAACTGGTTTATCCAAACCAATTTATTCCGTCACTTGAATTATTGAACGACACTTACTTAATGGATCAATGTGTGATCAGCAATGCAATTTCTGCCATTGCCGCTAACCCTGAGCTAAATCAAGTTGCAATAAACCTATCTGCGCAATCGTTTTTAGATGAACGCCTATTACCGCATATCGAATCGACCCTTGAAAAGTGCGATATCAGCCCTACCCGGGTTATTTTTGAGATCACCGAGTCCGCCAGTATCAATAATTTAACTGCCACTCGTGCGATGATCGAAAAGCTCAATCGCTTGGGCTGTCATTTCTCAATTGATGACTTTGGCACTGGCTTTAGCACCTTTAATTATCTTAAGCAACTGCCAGCTCAACACGTAAAAATAGACGGTTCGTTTGTTCGCGATATGCTTAATGATCCAATCGACTTGGCGTTAGTTAAAGCAATAAACGATATTAGTCGCTCGCTCAATAAGCGTTCAGTTGCTGAATATGTTGAAAATGAAGAGATCTTTTTAGCACTAAAAGAAATAGGTGTTGATTATGGCCAAGGCTACTTTATTTCACGCCCGGTGCCCGTAGAAAAAATCAAACATCAGTTACAAAAAATTTATCAAAACAAAACTTTTTACGAACAACCACCTAGCTAAAATAGCGAACTTTTCATACAAATCTACGCATTTTTTTACTTCCATCTTGTGATAACTCATCTATACTTTGCTCATCGGGCGATAAATGTCTTGTGATTATGATGATAATCGAAATTTCACATGACATCGTTAAATCATAGCAACATGCCACTTACAAACTAACATGTTGTTATTAGTATCATTGTCAATTTATGGAGTGAATTATGATGCAATTAATAGTGTTACTATTAGCGGTAAACTTAGGGATAACTTACCAATGCTATCGATATGCCAGTATCAAAGGTTACCCGGTTGTAACTTTTACCTGCTTAGGTTTGATCCCCTACTTTAACTTAGTGGTGTGGGTTTATTTGTTATTTTTACCAGATATTACGCCATTCAATAAACAGTTTGAATATGAAGGGCATAACGAAAAGCAGCCTTTATAATACGGCTGCTTGTTGGTCAGGGATAAGTTATTAATTGAGCTGAGTTAATATCAGCTCGGCTAATTAAAATTGGTAGCTAATAGCTTTTTTAGTCAGTTCGCTGGCTTTGATATCGCCGGCGACACACTTTTTAATATCTGATTTATTAAATACTTTTATTAAACTCGTATTTTTATCGCCGAGCCCTTTAAGAACAAAACTCACATGCTCGTCGTTTGGCAAACTACGTAAACCACTACCGTAATCACATAACGTAAGACTGATACTTGTACTTACTTGCTCCAGTAACTGTTGTTGCTCTGCGGCTTGTTGTTGCTCACGCTCTGCATGCTTTGCATTAATATTTTGGCGTAGCTGTTGCTGCTGTTTAGTGAGTGTAGTTTGTTGTTTTTCCAGCTTCGCGATATCTTTTTCTAACGCTTTTTTGCGTTGTTCAAGCTGTTTCTCTTCGGCGCTATTATCATGGCGGCTGGCAAACTCTAAATCGCGCTTTTCACGCTCTAAATCCCGCAACTTTCGGCCCACATCACGCTCTTGCTCTGCAATTTCGCGCACTTGTTCTGCGCCTTCACGCATTAGTTCCATCGCTTGTTGATAAGCTTCTCGTGATGATTCAACAACATCTTCGGTAATAAACTCTACTTGATCACTGATAATTTCAATATCCATATTAGCAAAATCAATTTCAGGCAGCGGTGGTAACGGCGCATTAGGTGCGTTACTAAAAATAGTCTGCCAGCGGCTAGAGCCTCTTACGTCCAGCTCAAATACCACTCCCTGCTTAACAAAATAGTTGGCTTGAATCGCACGGATCCTTTTATTGGTATCTTGCTTTAACGCGCTGCTTAAAATGTTTTCCATTATTGCTACTTCACGCTGTATTGATGCCAACTCCGCAGGGTCTTGCGCAGATACATTAGCACTTAAGCACCCAAGTATGGCCATTATGGCGCTGCTGATAAGTTTTTTATTCATGCTCTATACTCCTAATTTTTCGCAATCGCGGCTGTTGGCTGCTCTTGTACTTGTTCGGCTAAATCATTTAATTGCATCCGTAGATACGCTTGATCTTGAGCTCGCTGGGTTTTGATGTAAGTGATTAAACTGGCAATATCTTCTTGGCGTTCAACTCGTCCTGTTGCAATGGCCTCTTTTGCTAATTGATACATCTGCTGTTGTTGCAATTGATTTTGCGCAGTAATAATTCTTTGCATTTGGTCAATTTGCTTTTGTTGAGACTGCAATAAATGTGTTTGTTTCGTTACTTGTGCAAGTAACCCCTGCGCATCTGATTGCGGTATAACTAAAAAGATTAACGAACAAACCAATACTGATGCTGCAACAGCCCACGCTCCAGCGACGCTAAACACACGCACAGCAGAGAACTGCGATATTGTTGATTGGCGATCCCAGATTGGTACAGGTACAGCCTTATAGTCACGGCTATGCTGTTGCCATACTTGCGCTTGGCTCATCAACGCTGCATATTCGGGATCATTTTCGAGCTGCTGCAATTGTTTATCGCTCAAAACTTTACCATCTAACCATTGCTCAAAAAGCGACTCTAAACTAGCCATCTACGGCCTCCAAATGAACTTTTAATTTTCCTAATGCACTGTATAACCGCGACTTAGCAGTATTAGTTGAAATATCTAATTGCTCAGCAATCTCTTCAAAGGTGCAATGCTGGAAAAATTTCAACTCCACCACTAAACGCTGCTCCCACGGTAACTTATTCAACATACTTTTTAATTGCTGATGCTGGGCCTGAGCTACACTATTGCCTTCTAATTCACTGTGTTCACAGGCCTGTTCTGGCACATCATCTAAGCTCTGATAATGCTTGCGACGGCGGTAGTATTCAACGCTACGCCGATGCACAATTTGAAATACCCAAGTATTAAAACTCGACTCACCACGAAAGTTCGGCAGACTTTTATACACCGAAATAAACACCTCTTGCATTAAGTCCATGGCATCATCTGGGTTACTTAGCATCCGCAAACAATAGTTATAAACTTGGCTTTCATGCTGCTTAACCAGCTTAAGCCAGGCGCGCTTATTTCCTTGTTGTGCTTTGGCGATTAATGTTTCTATTGATTGAAAAAACACGATTCTCGATGCTTAGTTATTTTACTTATGAGGTTAGTCGATAGAGTGAAGCAGATAGTTTGGAAAAGATAAAAATAAATGAAAATAAATAAAAAAGCTCACCTAAATGAGCTATTCCTGTGTCGTTATACCAATCGTGTTAAGTTACTGACCATTTATAGCGACAGATAAATGGAGTGATAACAAGGCATAAATTTTGACATATAGTTGTTCTACATGAAAAATTTATAACGCAGTTAGCGCTTTATTTAGCTCGCTAGAATGGTTAAATATTTAAGTCGATTGGCATTAAGCGACATTGCTGCTTTAAAAAGCTTTCTAGCATTTGGCTAAATAAACGAAAATCTCGAATACGACCAGTTGTTTTGCGCCATAAAATGCCAATATCGCGGTATGCGTCACTTTGTGAGGGAGTGGCAAGCATGTTTTTGTTCGCTAAAATACCCGCGTTAATCGCCATTTGCGGTAAAAAAGTCACACCGAACTGGTGCTCAACCATGCTAAGTAAGGTGTGTAAGCTCGCCGCTTCAAACGGATTGATACAGCTTGAACGATTTAAATGACAAGCACTTAATGCGTGCCCTGTCATACAATGCTCTCGCTCTAATAAGAACACGCTGGCTTCCGGTAACAAGTTAAAATCTTCTATATTCTTAGCAGGTAAATAGTCTTTATGATGTACTAAGCAAAAGTGATCTTGCGCGAGTACTTGAGTATGAAATTTATCAGTATCGTAAGGTAGTGCCAATAGCGCCATATCGATATGGCCATGCTCGAGTTTATCTAACAAGCTATCACTGGTGTCTTCAACCAGTACCAACTCTAAATCAGCAAACTGTTGCTGACAAAGGTGATATAGAGGTGCCGCAATAAAACTAGCAATCGTTGGAATAACTCCGAGGGTGAGCGTACCGCTTAGCGGTGTTAAATGGCTTTTAGTCAGCTCTCTAACACTTAGCGTATCGTCAATAATTTTGCGTGCCCGCTCTACCACTTCTTCGCCGATGGCTGTGAACATCAAACTACGATTTTCACGCTCTATGAGTTGGCAACCGAGTGTTTCTTCAAGGGTTTGAATTGCACTGCTGAGTGTTGATTGACCAATAAAACACGCACTTGCGGCGCGGCCAAAATGTTGATGCTGATGAACTGCCAATAAATACTGCAGCTGTTTAATACTTGGTAAGTTCGTCATACTTTTTGTACCCACAAATAAAAAGACCCCAACACCAAGGGCGTTGAGATCTTTTCAAGCTAAAAGTCTGTAATACTTAAAGACTGCTGGATTTAAACTCCAAAGGCAGTTCTCAGTATGTAGAAAATAACAATAGCAAGGGCAGCGCCAACTGGCAATGTAATTACCCAAGAAACTACAATGTTTCTGATCACACCCATATTAAGTGCAGCAATTCCACGTGCCATACCTACCCCTAATACCGCGCCAACTAAGGTTTGTGTAGTAGAAATTGGTAAGCCTGTTCCCGATGCAATTACAACTGTAGAAGCAGCAGCTAATTCAGCAGCAAAACCACGACTTGGTGTTAAATGCGTAATGCCTTCACCAATCGTTTTAATTACTTTTTTGCCTAAAATTGCAAGGCCTGCAACAATACCGAAACCACCTAGTGGTAAAATCCACCATGCGATTGTCGCTTGCTTAGCTATCTCACCGTTATTTTCAACAATGTTTACAACTGCAGCCAACGGACCAATCGCGTTAGCCACGTCATTAGAACCATGAGCAAATGCCATACAACATGCGGTTAATACCATTAAGATAGCAAATACTTTCTCAACGTTATTAAATTGCATTTTCTTATCGGCTTTTGGATCAATCTTTAACCGAGAAATAACGATTTTACCAATAATACCAACAATAACAGCAATACCGATTGCTAATGCATAACCTTCAACAGCACCTAAATTAATACCAATGTGCTTTAAACCTTTCTTGATGGTTACTAAAGACATGATAAAACCGGCTAAACCCATGTAAATAGGCACATAGCGTTTGGCATTATTAAGTGGCGCATCGGTGTCAAAAATTAACTTTTGCGCACTCATAAATATTAAGTAGGCAATAAACCCTGAAATCGCCGGGGTAACAATCCAACTCCCTACAATACCTGCAACTTTGTCCCATTGAATCGCTTCGCTGCCAACTGCAACTAAGGCAAATCCGATGATAGCGCCAATAATTGAATGCGTGGTTGATACCGGCCAACCTAAGAATGAAGCTATTAGCAACCAACTACCCGCTGCAAATAATGCCGAGATCATCCCTAATACCATAAGTTCTGGCAGGTCTAAAAACGGCGTAGAATCGATAATGCCTTTACGAATTGTCGATGTTACTTCGCCGCCAGCTAAGTAGGCGCCTGCAAATTCAAAAATCATCGCTATAAAAATAGCTTGTTTAATAGTTAATGCTTTTGAACCTACCGATGTGCCCATCGCATTAGCAACGTCATTCGCGCCAATACCATAAGCCATAAAAAAACCGACTGCTGCGGCAATTAAAATTAATACCGTGCCATAAGATGCAATGATATCCATTGTGTAACCCTAATCTTTCGTTATTGAACTGAGTGTAAATTACCGAGCTAACATCAGCTCAAGACGCGAACCAACGCGTTCTGCGATATCCGCAAGCTCGCCGACCCATTCGATGATTTTATATAAAAACATTACATCTACAGGATTGAGTTCATCTTCGACGTCGCGTAATTGGCGACGTATTATGATTTGCATATCATCCGTGTCTTGTTCAATTGCATCCAATTCAACGAGCATTTTTTCTACTAAGGTCACTTCACGACCTTTAAAACCAGTTTCTAGTAACTCATCTAACTCATTGATTGCGTTTGATGCTTGTTTAGTTGCATCAACACAGCGAGTTACATAGGCTAAAAAGTTAACTTGAATTTCTTTTGGAATGGTCATCTCACGACCAATTACACGACCAGCAATGTCTTTTGCTTTATTAGCAATTTTATCTTGCTGGGTGACGAGTTCGAGCAAATCTGTACGCTCTACCGGCATAAATAAACCGCGCGGTAATTGTAAACGTATATTTCTTTTCATGTCGTCGGCTTCACGTTCTAAAGTACGAATGTTCAAGCGAATCTCTTCTGCTTGTTGCCACTCTTCTTTAAATACATGATTGAAAAAAGGGATCAAAGCTTTACTTGCTTGATGTACCTTCTTGATGTGATCTTCCATTGGCTTTATAGGAGATTTTGCGAATACCCCTAAAAATGCGTTTGTAGGCATAACTGACCCTTAAATCAAATTAGTATGCTTTGCGGCGTGAATTTTACAGCATTCACCGCGATTGTGAATGCTTTTATTACATCACAGCTGCCGCTACAGCATTATAATTATAACGAAAACATGAAAAGCGACCATTGGCCGCTTTAATAAAACAAGACGGTATCAAAAAATCTATAACGATTTTTCTATATCCTCTTGAGATGTATGACGAATATCTTTGCCATTAACAAAGTAAATAATATATTCAGAGATGTTTTGACAACGGTCGCCAATACGTTCCAATGAACGTACCGACCAAACTAAATCCATAATTTTTGGAATTGAACGTGGATCTTCCATCATATAGGTCATAATTTGACGAGTAATTGCTTCATACTCACGGTCAACCTTGGCATCTTCTTTGTGTACTTCAAATGCTTTTTGTACATCCATACGTGCAAAAGCATCGAGTACATCATGCAGCATTTTTGAAACTTGGCGACCCATATTTTCGATGTTAACTAATAAATCTTGCTGATCTTTAGTAAATGAATCTAGCGCAACTTTAGCAATACGCTCAGCCTCATCGCCAATACGCTCTAAATCGGCAATGGTTTTAGCAATCGCGACCACTAAGCGTAAATCACTTGCAGCTGGCTGACGACGAGCAATGATACGGGTACATTCCTCATCAATATTTACTTCCATGGCGTTTACTTTATAGTCGTTTTCACGCACTTTACGCGCTAACTCAGCATCGCCATTACTTACCGCATCAAGCGCGCTATTAAGTTGCTGCTCAACTAAGCCACCCATGCTTAATACATGGTTACGAACGTTTTCTAGCTCTTGGTTAAAGCGGCCAGAAATATGCTTATTAATATTGTGTTCCATTGTTTACCTTCTTATCAAAATCGCTAACGTAACCCAAAAACAGTTTGACTCAGCCTAGCCGTAACGACCGGTGATATAATCTTCCGTTTTCTTTTTCGTTGGGGTAGTAAATAACGTATTGGTATCTGAGTACTCTATTAATTCACCCATGTACATAAAGGCCGTTTGATCAGAAACCCGCGCTGCTTGTTGCATGTTGTGGGTTACGATAACAACGGTAAACTTATTTTTTAAATCGTTGATAAGCTCTTCAATTACCAGTGTTGAAATAGGATCCAATGCTGATGTTGGCTCATCGAGTAATAATACTTCAGGCTCAATGGCGATAGAGCGTGCAATCACTAAACGTTGCTGCTGACCACCTGACAAACCAAATGCGCTATCGTGAAGCCGATCTTTTACTTCATCCCACAGTGCCGCGCCTCGCAGTGACTGTTCAACCACCTCGTCTAATTTACGTTTTTCTTTGATACCTTGTAAGCGTAGGCCATAAACCACATTTTCGTAGATTGATTTAGGAAACGGGTTCGGACGCTGAAATACCATACCAACATTGCGACGCAGCGCTGCAACATCTACCTTTTTGTCATAGATGTTTTGTCCGTGTAGTAAAATTTCACCTTCAATACGGCAAATATCAACCAGATCATTCATACGGTTAATACAGCGCAATAACGTAGATTTACCACACCCTGATGGTCCGATAAATGCGGTTACTTGGCCTTTTGGAATATTCATATTCACTGAGCTAAGCGCTTGTTTTTCACCATAGTAAAGATCTAAGTTTTTGATCTCGAGTGCCGTTTGCTCGGTGCTTAAATTGTCTAAGTCCAATTTCAAACTCGTGCTTGATTGGTTTACTTGTGGAGCGACTGTAATCATGTTTGTTACCTATAGAATCTTTACTAATTATTGATCAAGCGATCTAAATTTTTCACGTAAATGGTTACGTATGCCTATCGCGGTGATATTCAGTGTAATAATTACTGATACCAATAAGAATGCGGTGGCATACACTAGCGGACGCGCCGCTTCAACATTTGGGCTTTGGAAGCCAACATCGTATATATGAAAACCTAAATGCATGAACTTTCGATCTAGATGAAAATACGGGAAGTTACCATCGAGCGGTAATGTCGGTGCCATTTTCACCACACCCACTAGCATCAATGGTGCAACTTCGCCGGCAGCACGCGCTACCGCTAATATTAAACCGGTCATAATCGCAGGACTGGCCATTGGCACGATAATACGCCATAACGTTTCAGCTTGCGTTGCGCCCAGTGCTAAAGAGCCATGACGAACCGTACTTGGGATACGTGATAAGCCTTCTTCGGTTGATACAATCACCACAGGCAGCGTTAAAATAGCAAGCGTTAAAGCAGACCAAAGTACCCCTGGAGTACCAAATACTGGACTAGGTGCGGCTTCTGGATAAAACAATTGATCCAAACTGCCACCTAATACATAAACAAAGAATCCTAAGCCGAATACACCGTAAACAATTGAAGGAACACCAGCCAAGTTAATGACCGCGATACGGATCATCTTGGTAACCGCATTTTTAGCCGCATATTCATGTAAGTATATAGCTGCTACAACCCCAAACGGCGTTACGATTACAGCCATCAACATTACCATAAAAACAGTACCAAAGATTGCCGGGAATACACCACCTTCGGTATTAGCTTCACGCGGATCATCTGAAACAAATTTACCTAGTTGAACAAAATAGTGACCTAGCTTTGCAACAAAGCTCATGTCATTAGGAAACCAAAAATCCAAAACCTGATATAAAGGCAAAGTAACAATTTCACCGCGCATATCTTTTACGGTTACCTGATCACGCTTAGCTTGTTTGCGCAGTGCAAATAATTGCTTTTCAAGTACGCCATACTCGGCTCTTAGATCTGCACGCTGTTGCGCAAGCTCAGCCACTCGTTCATCGGTCAATGCATCATCAAGTAAATACGATTTCTCTTGTAAACGTAAACGCTCTAATTGATAGTTAATATGACCAATGTCACCGTTTTGCAAATCAAGAGCTTGCTCATTAAGCTCAACGGCACGTTCAACTAATTCTTCTAATACTTCAGTTTTATTATCGGTAATCACTTGGCCGTCTTTTATTACCTGTTCAACGTAGCCATAGAAGTTACCGTTTTTACTGCGCTCAAATACAGCTAGGGTCGCAGGCATGGTATTTGATTTTATGTCGGTTTCTAACACCCAACGAAAATCTAAATCAACGTATTCACGGTTACCGGTTTTAATTAAATAACGCTCTAGTTGCTCTTTATCATAACCAGATAAATCAACACCGGTTGCCTCAAGACGAGACTTAGGCACCATTTCACGGTCGTATATTTCACCAATTACGGTTTGCTGCGCAACCGAGCCTTGTAGCTCTAATTGCACTACTTGTGATGGCCAGAAAAAGCTTAACCCTTTCCAAGCAATCATTGCTAATAACCCTAAGACAGAAATCAAACTGATACTTACTGCACCACCTGTCATCCATATCCAAGGAGAACCTGACTTAAACCACTGCTTTAACATGTCGTGTCTCCCACTTACATCGAGCTGTATTTATCACGCAACTGCTGACGCACAAACTCAGCAATTGTGTTGAAAATAAAGGTGAATATGAACAATACAAAAGCGGCTAAGAATAAGATCCGATAGTGTGAACTTCCCACTTCCGATTCTGGCATTTCTACTGCAATATTCGCGGCCAAAGTACGCATACCTTGGAAAATACTCCAATCCATTATTGGCGTATTACCCGTTGCCATTAGTACAATCATCGTTTCACCTACGGCGCGGCCTAAGCCCATCATGACCGCAGAGAAAATACCAGGGCTGGCGGTTAATAACACCACACTAACCAAGGTTTGCCATTGTGTTGCGCCTAGCGCCAATGAACCGTTTGATAAATGCTTAGGCACACTAAATACAGCATCTTCTGCGATAGAGAAAATAGTCGGAATAACCGCAAAACCCATCGCAATACCGACTACCAGTGAATTACGTTGATCGAAAGTCAGACCCAATTCGTTAGTCAAATACTGGCGAACATTACCGTCAAACATCCACAACTCAACCACCCCGCTCATCGCAAAGGCTAACCAACCAATCAGTAACAATACTGGTATTAGTAAGATTGAGTGAGCCCCTTCAGGAACACGGTGACGAAAGCTTTCTGGTAATTTAGTCCACGCAAATGCGGTCGCTAAAATCCCCAGCGGCAGCATAAATAACAGGCCAACAATCGCAGGTAAATGCTCTTCTATCAACGGCGCAAGCCATAAGCCTGCTAAAAAACCTAAAATTACGGTTGGTAATGCTTCCATTATTTCAACCGTTGGTTTGACTACTTTACGCAATGGACCTGACATAAAATAAGCGGTATAAATTGCTGCAGAGAGCGCAATCGGCACTGCGAATAGCATCGCATATAAAGCAGCTTTTATAGTACCAAATGAAATTGGCACTAAAGAAAACTTAGCTTCAAAGTCATCACCGGCAGACGTTGATTGCCAAATATAACCCGGCTCTGGATAACCCTCATACCACACTTCTTGCCACAAGGCTGACCAAGTCACCTCAGGGTGTTCATTGTGAATTTCAACCACGGTTAATTTGTCATCAGCTAGAATAAGTGCCGCATTTGAGCGTGGTGCAATAGCAAAGTTTTCAATCGGACCTTCACTGATTTTACCTTGCCATAGTTTTGCTTCACTGGTGGTGTAATACACGCCTAACTCACCATTAGAACTGGTGGTAAAGAACGTACGGCGATAAAACTCAGTGAATATATCTAGCTTAGGCTGCTTTGAGGTTTCAAACGCGCGTATTTTTTGATATTCACGGCCATCGTCAGTATTAATTTCAAACCACTGCGAAACTTCACCATTGTCATTCGCTAGCATCAGCGAGTTAGCTCCGGCTAATAATTGCGCCGAAACCAAGTTGGCATTTTCTTCATTCGCCGCAAGCATTTGGATCAGCTCAACCTCGCTTGGATTGCGAGTATCGTAAACATAAATTTGATTTGCTGAGCGAACAAAAGTACGGGTGGTATCTGGCGACATTAGGAGTTGGTCTACGCGCCCTTCAACATCAAGTTCAGTGCGTTCTACAACCCATTCAACTTCACCGCTGAACATGTTTTCTTCAGCAACAAAGCTGCTAAAAATCACACGTTTGTCAGCCGTTTGTGCCACAACAGCGGTTTTATCTTCATAATGACTAAATGCAAATTGTTTAATGGCAGCACCATTGTCGTCAACCTGCAATGTTTTTTCACCAAGTGGATAACCCAAACGTGGGGTTAATTTACGTTCGTTATTAGGAAAGGTAACTAAGAATTTAGGTGACACTATCATCACCGAACCATTTTCTAGTCCGTATGCGTAATGCCCTTGAAATGGCGCGCTGGTTGCAAAACTACTCACTTCGCTGTCAAGTGGCACAACTAAGCTAGCAAGCTTTTTACCAAAGCCCTTTTTCTCAACACTGTAATAATCAACCTTACCTTGTTTGCTCAGTAAAAAAGCAATTTCTGTTTGCTCTTCAACACCTAAGCCAACAATTTGTTCAGCATCGCTAAGCGCAAAACTATCGCGCGTTTCTACCTTCGCTGATTCAAAAATAGGTTGCACAACATACAATAAATAGAAGAATATCAATAGCAAAGCTATTAATACCATAATACCGCCAGCGGTAATGCTAAATTTGGCAAACCGATCTTTAAATAGACGGCTTCTATCCGTATTAAAAGACGGTTTATTCGGATTGGAAGTCATCAAAACACCTATAAATCTTAACGTTGGATAGATTATATTTCACCAAGATGACAGTATTGTTACAAACGTCATAATTGCTAAGACTTTGTTGTGGTATTCATCATAAAAAAACAAACAATGTTTATATTCAATAACTTGAAAAACTTTCAACTTAGTGCTTTATTATTGATAAACAAAAGTTTAGATAATTCAGACTGTAAACTCACACTATTTTACTGTTTTTAAATTGAACTATTGGCAAAAAAATTGGACAAATTTGGGGACTGAGTCAATACTCAATCCGGTTCTTTTTAATATAACAATAATTTCATGCCTGGGCATTTATTATTTAATTACGGCACTCTTTAGGAATTATCTATATGAAGCAATTGGTTATAACTATTTTGGGACAAGATCGTCCAGGACTTGTAGAAGACATCTCATCTGCAATTTTAAATCATAATGGTAACTGGTTAACCAGTAACTTAAGCCATTTAGCCGGTCACTTTGCTGGCATCATTGAAGTAGCTGTGCCAGCAGAGCATCTGCAAGAATTACAAGACGCATTGCATGGCTTACCACAATTAGAAGTACGGATTGAAACAGGCGCGCATGAACTACCAGACACACCTGCTGAACAGCTTAATTTTGTGATAACTGGTAATGACCGACCAGGTATTATTCAAGAACTTGCAGGAGTATTGCGTCACAAAGGGGCTAATATCACTCACTTAAACTCTAAGCAGCAAAGCGCACCAAACTGGGGACTACCAATTTTCAGCGCCGTAGCAACTGTTGCCTTGCCTTCAGGCATGAATAAAGACGAAGTTGTTGCTGCACTCGAAGCAATTACATCCGACTTAATTGTTGATATTGAAGACGCTTAAGCCACAGCTAAAATTCATCTCTTATAGCTAGATAAACATGTCACAAAAGTGACATGTTTGTCATTTTTATGTCATCTAATTACTTTATATTTTGTTCAGTTGCTATCCAAGGAATAGAATATGAACGCCTGCGCTGATGCGTCTCAAACGATTAATTATTTTGCCCCAGAGTTAAGTTGGCTGTCTTTTAACGATCGCGTTTTACAAGAAGCTAAAGATAAAAATAACCCAATTATTGAACGTATTCGTTTTTTGGGGATCTTCTCAAACAATTTAGATGAATTTTTCAGAGTCCGTGTTGCCGATGTAAAACGACGTATTCTATTAAATAAACTACCAGATACTAATTTTGATGAAGATGAAATTTTACTGACCCAAATTCAGCAAAAGGTTTTGCAGCTTGGTAAAAAATTTAACGTTATTCATCAGCAAATTCTCGATGATTTAAATACCCACAACATTCATGTTGACCGTCCCGAGCAGCTTAGTGAATTTCATATTAACTGGCTAAAAATATTTTTTCATGACAATGTATTACAGCATATATCGCCTATAATGCTAGATGAAAATAAAGACTTCTCAGATCATATTAACGATACAATGACGTACTTGTTTGTCGAAATGTTTAACGACAAAAGTCATTATGCGATGTTAGAAGTCCCTACCGATCGCGTACCACGCTTTGTAATTTTACCACCCGAAAAAACCCGTCGTCATAAAACCATTGTGATGTTAGATGACATTATTTTGTTTTTTTTAAGTGACGTATTTAGCAGTTTTTTTAGCTTTACTGAGATCCAAGGCTACGCAATCAAGCTGACCCGTGATGCAGAATACAACCTAGATGACGAACTAGAAGAAGGCATTTTAGATAAGATGTCTAAGGGCCTAAAACAGCGTATTTATGCCGAGCCGGTGCGCTTAGTATACGACCAAGCGATGCCCGAGCCAATGCTCAAAGTAATGAAAAAACGCTTAGGTGTTACTCATCACGATGCGTTGATCCCCGGTGGTCGCTATCGTAACTTTAGAGACTTTATTGGTTTTCCCAATGTTGGTCGGCAATATTTAGAAAACAAATCATTACCGGCTTTGCAAAGCACAGCATTTAATAATCATGCCAGTGTGTTTGCTGCAATTAGTCAGCAAGATATTCTACTTTATTATCCATATCATACATTTAATCATCTACTGGAATATGTTCGCCAAGCAGCATTTGACCCTCGAGTAACACAAATTAAAGTAAACATTTATCGTGTTGCGAGTAAATCTCGATTAATTTCATCACTGATCAACGCGGCAAAAAATGGCAAAAAAGTCACCGTTATGGTGGAGCTAAAAGCACGCTTTGATGAACAAAATAATATTGAGTGGGCAAAAGTACTCAGTGGCGCAGGTATTAAAGTTATTTTTGGTATACCAGCTCTTAAAGTACACAGTAAGTTATGTATTATTCATCGTCGTGAAAAAGGTCAAATAGTAAAGTACGCGCACATTGGCACTGGTAATTTTCACGAAAAAACCGCCAAAATTTATACAGACTTTAGTTTATTTACTAAACATCAAGGTATTTGTGACGAAAGTGATAGCGTATTTAAGTTTATTGAAAGCAGTTATAAACCGTTTATGTTCGAACATTTGATGATTTCGCCAGTGAACGCTCGACAGCTGTTGCTTGGTTTAATTCACCAAGAAATAACCCATGTTGAAAATGGCCACACCGGTAAAATAACATTAAAAATAAATAACTTAGTAGATAAAGAACTGGTTGATTGTTTGTACTTGGCCGCTCGTAGCGGTGTTAAAATTCGCATTATTGTCCGTGGTATGTGTTCCTTAGTGCCAGGACTCAATAATTTTAGCGACAACATTCGGGTAATTAGTATCGTCGATCGCTTTTTAGAGCACCCGCGAGTTATGATCTTTGGTAATAATGGGGATGAAAAAGTCTATATTTCATCTGCAGATTGGATGACACGTAATCTTGATCATCGAGTTGAAGTTGGCGTGCCTATTTATGATGAAAAACTAAAACAACTCATTGTTGACGTACTTGAACTGCAATTTAAAGATCGTACCAAAGCGAGAATCATTGATAGCGAACAGAAAAATCATTATGTTAGACGCGGTAATCGTAAAAAAATACGTTCGCAAATAGCTATTTATGATCACTTAAAAAAATGGGAAGGCAATTACAATAATGAATGATTATCCCTCAATAGCTGCGGTTGACTTAGGCTCAAACAGCTTTCATTTAGTGGTCGCAAGAGAAGTGGATGGCTCTTTGCAAATTCTCCACAAAGAAAAACAACGCGTTTACTTAGCCGATGGCTTAGATGAAAAAAACCAATTAAGTCAAATGGCTATCGATAGAGCATTAACGATATTAAAGCAGTTTGCTACTACGCTACAAGACTTCCCTGCGAGCAATGTAAAAATTGCTGCAACTTATACATTACGAAGAGCTAAAAATATTAATTCATTTTTAACTCAGGCAAATAGAGTTTTTCCTTATCATATTGATGTGATCTCAGGTCAAGAAGAAGCCCGCTTAATCTATCAAGGTGTTGCTCATTATGTTCATCACGATGAAAACCGTTTAGTTATTGATATTGGCGGCGGTAGTACCGAGCTAATTATTGGCAAGCATTTTAAACATAAGCTGCTCTCTAGCCGTAATATGGGCTGCGTAAGCTATACCAAGCAATTTTTTGCCGATGGTATTATTAACGATAAGCGCTTTAGCAAAGCACAAATAAAAGCAGAGCAAGAACTTGAGGTTATTTTTGCCAATTACGTCAGCGCAGGCTGGCAATCGGTAGTGGGGACGTCAGGCACCATTAAATCAATATTAGCCATGATCAACGCTAATGACCCTGAACAAAAAAATATCACACAGGAGCGATTGCTCGAACTTAAAACTCAGTTTATAGCCGCTAAAACTATCGATAACTTACTTATTGAAGGTTTAAGCCCGGAGCGTCAAGTAAGTATTTGCGGTGGCTTAGCTATTTTACTCGCGATTTTTCAGCTGTTTAATATTACCGAAATGGATTACAGCGACTTTTCACTACGTGAAGGTTTACTGCATGAAATGCAGCAAAAGTTAGCGCTTAAAGATATACGCACCAATACCATAGCTAATTTAAGCGAAAGAAACACAATAGATAAAGTACATGCACAACGTGTTGCAAATACTGCCGATTGGTTATTCCTACAAGTACAAAAAGAATGGCAGCTCGACTCATTAGATAATCATCAATTATTAGTGTGGGCAGCGCAATTACACGAAGTGGGTTTAGGTATTAACTCATCAGGCTTACACAAACATAGTGCTTATGTTGTTGAAAATAGTCAGCTGCCAGGATTTACTCAACAACAGCAAACATTATTAAGCTGTATGATACGGTTTTACCGTAAAAAAATTCGTTTAGAAGAATTTCCAACTTTACTCTCGGTGCCCCACTTTCAAATATTACAATTAATTGTATTACTCAGACTAGCTATATTATTAAATCAAAAACGCCTTAACGATCAACATCAAGAGTTAGCAGTGTCAGTAAAAGGCAATAGTATGCTATTGCAGTTCCCAGCTGATTGGCTCAATGAACAAACCTTGCTTCATGCTGATTTACAACAAGAGCAAAAATATTTGAAGAAAGTAGGCTTTTTAATCGACTTTGTGTGATTTACAGACATGGCTGAATTTGGATAGCATGCGCTATCCAAATTAGATCTTCTATTACATATCCATATGACGATTAGCACTTTGCATCATTTGCTTTAATCCTTGATGTTCAAGCTCCAGCAATTGAGATAGTTTCTCTTTACCTGTTGGCGTTTCTGCACGACTAAGTAAGTATTGATAAAGATTGATCACCTTTTGATGCTGATCTGATATATAACCTTGCATGGCTTGCTCATCAACACGCGTATCACGGTTTAAATCTGTAAAATTAATCAGTTCAGAGTTTTCAGCAAAGTACTCGTAACAATAAGTATCTAAGGTATTGATCTCCGTGATGGCTTTAAAACCAACTAAATCCTCAGCCAACTTTTTTTCGTACTTAACAAAATAGTCTGCCAGCATTTGGTTATGCTCTGCTAAATCGTCTCTGAGACTAAAAAAATTTGCCGCCATTTGGGTATGAAATAGTACAGTCCAGTCGTACACTTCTTGTATTGTTTTAACTTGCATGTGCGTTCCTTAATTAACCCTAGTAACCATACTCCTGCGTAAAACGTGCCAATAAAAAGTTAAATTAAAACAGAGAGATATTGAAAGTAAATCACCCAAACTCGTATAAGTTACAAGTCATAGGGTAATTTTTATAGGGTGAAACTCTAGGACAGGCTAAAAGCTAATGCTTTAGGGGCGTTTAGGCTATATTTTTATTTTGGATAAATTCGCACTTTTCATTTTAACCCATTCACAAAAACAATACCTATATCATTAGCGCTCTTACGATCAATCAAGCCTTTGCTACCATTAAAATCAACAAAAAAGTAGAATTCACCATCATGACCTGAAAATAACTTACGAATGAAGCTATTTTCCAAATGGAGAAGGCGCCCAGTAAATGAGAGTTTGCCACTTACCTCCTCATCACCAAGCAGAACTAAAATAAATGACAACTTATAATCCTTTGCAAATTCATAGAGGTAAGAATTTCTTAGCTCGAAAGTAGCAAGCTGTTCACCTTTAAATTCATAATCAAACGGTTCGAAACAGTGATTAAATAAATTGTAAAATCATAAAAAAAATAAAGAAGATAAAACAACAAAACCTACGATAATATAAGCCTTCATAAATACTCCATACCATGCATAAAAATACAAATCGACTTTCGTGATTAAACAATATCCTTCGGCTCTTTTATATCGCAAGTTGAAATCCACAACTAGACTAACAATGCTTTTTCATCAAAGCCTTGCTCATGCAACTTGGCAACTAGCTGTTCAAGCACGTCATCTTTTTGAGGCGCTACAGGCGCCGTTAATAGTAAAGCAGTAACATTGCCAAAACCAGGGTGCTCAAAATCAGGATTATCAAGGCCATGTTGTGCTCTTAGCGTTAACAGCATAAGTGCAGCATAAGGTGTAAATTGCCAATTCATATTGTCAAACTCAAAAAACATCTTACTCGGTGGTGATGCTACCTGAGCGACTTGATCGTCACATAACTGATTAAGATAAGTGGTGATTTTTGTTAAGTCAGTACTATCCCAGTTCTCTAAAATAGCTTGGTAAGCAAAGTCATCTACGATCGGTTTTAACGTATTGCTCCCCTTGACCCTATCAAACAACAAGATAATAAAATCACCAATATGACTTTTCGATCTATTAACCCAATGCTTCATGTAACCAGCTTATAAAAGTGGCTGGCATAATCATTGTTATATAATATTACAGCGACGCTGAGGTGGAATACGCTAGTAGGCGAAACTAAACCGACAGGCTCGCGAGAAAAACGAAGTAAAAAACGTTTTTTCCGAGAATACGTTATTATGTTTCCATAATAGCCATACTGTAAAAAAAACGCTAATTTATCAAAATCTAACTTACGCTTCTCTACAAAACTAGCTTGCGCATCCATTTCGTAATAATTACACGGAATTGACAATTCTGAATCTAACATCTCCCAATCAGAGATTGGTAATATTTCATTTTTTAAAGTACCGCGTTGAGTATGCCCATATTGAATAAAAAAATATAATTCTTCAATATTATTCAAATAAATATCTTTATATTTTCTTGGATTATTAATTGCCTGATTACGTTTTCGTAAAAACTTTTCTAAATTCTTATTCACTCTACAGTCGTCCTTAATTAACCTCGTAGCTCCCGCAATAACACGTTTAAATTGCTACGTTATTGATCCAAAGGGTTAAACTCTTGCAGCAATGTAAAATCAGCGTCATCTGTATAGGTTGAGTGACTAAATAATAGTTTACGTAACTTAATTTGCAGCTCTCGTTGTTCACCTTGATCGTTGTTGAACTCTGTGTCATTCGCCTTTAAATGCACTACGCCATTAGCTAATTCGTTCACTTCTAACCAAGGCACACCGTTTAAAACAGACTTTTCAAGATTAACCGCTTTAAAAAATGCATCCCCTAGCCACATTTGCGCGGCTACCCCTTCTATATAACCGTGTTTAAATCGCCAATGACCTGGGTTTACTCGGGTATCAATAATTGTTTCATCTAATGGCGGTGGCAGCCCATTGCTTATTTTAGGTAAATGCTCATGAGGCCAACCGCTTAACTCATAACCCCATACTGAATCATCATTTTGTTTCGCGTCATAATCTTGGTCCATCAAACGCGCCATTAAAAAATTAGGATGATTTAACAATGGCTCCCACCAAATGTCTCGAGCTTGAATTAAATTATCAAACCCCGTTATGATTAATTGATCTATGTGCCAATCTGAAAGGTGTCCAAAATTGATATAATGCGTTGCTTGTATATTTATATCTGGCTCAGGATGTGTAATTGAAAAATATCAGATTTTTTTATATCTTTTGCTTTGCTCTTAATAAAGTTTTCAACTTTTATGGTTGTGCCTTTGTTAATATTAACTAACTTAGTTAACTGCTCATGCTGAATTAAGCCGTTACTAAAATCAGCCAACTCCCAAAGCGCTAACGCTTTGGGAAAGCTATGGGGCAAAAAGTTGATATTTAAATATAAACTCATTTACCTGTGTACTCCTTAATGACTCTATTGACCTACAAAAATTGTGAGGTAGTCGCAGTACCTGTTTTACGAGATTCTGCGACTATGGTCAAACAAAGTTTGATGGACTCTGTATTTTTAATTCAACTTACGAATTTAGGCCCCGCTTTCGCCATAACAAATACACTGCGGGTAATACGAGCAAGGTTAATACAATCGCACTAAACATACCGCCGACCATCGGCGCGGCGATGCGGCTCATTACTTCACTGCCGGTGCCTGTGCCGTAAAGTACAGGGAGCAAACCGATTATAATAGTGGCGACTGTCATCATCACTGGGCGTACTCGCAGGCCTGCGCCTTCGACTATGGCTTGTTTAAGCTCCGCAAAACTAAGCGTTGTACCTGCTAGCTTGGCTTGAGCACACTTTTCTTGGTAGGCTTGATTTAAGTACACCAGCATAATCACGCCAATTTCCACCGCGACCCCAGCAAGGGCAATAAAGCCCACCCCCACGGCGACTGAGAAGTTAAAGCCCTCTAAGTACATTAACCAGATGCCTCCGATCATCGCCAGCGGTAAGGTTGCTATTATAATTGCCACTTCTACAAAGCTTCTAAAGTTGAGGTATAACAACACAATTATAATCGCTAAGGTCAGTGGTAATACATAGGCGAGCTTTTCTTTCGCACGTTCCATGTATTCATATTGCCCTGCCCAGGTTATTGAATAACCTGCTGGTAGCACTAGCTTTTCGTCAAGCACTTTGCGCGCATTGTCGACATAACTACCAATATCAATGCCATCAATATCAATAAAGCTCCAGCCGTTTAAGCGGGCATTTTCGCTTTTTATGCCCGGCGGACCATCTTCAATAAATACGTCAGCCACATCGGCAAGAGCAATGCGTTGCCCTGCAGGGGTGACTATTGGCAATAGCATCAGTTCTTCGGGCGAATCCCGGTAGTCTTGCGGATAACGTAAGTTTACCGGGTAACGCTCTTGCCCTTCGACCGTTTCGGTTACATTCATGCCGCCAATTGCGGTGGCAACCACTTGCTGCACATCGGCAATATTTAAGCTGTAACGGGCGGCTTTTTCACGGTTGATATCGACCTTGATATAACGCCCACCCGCTACTCGCTCAGAGTAAACGGAAGCCGTGCCGGGTACATCTTTAAGTAACACTTCAATCTGCTGGCCAATTTTTTGAATCTCGCTCAAATTTGGTCCCGCAACTTTAATGCCCACAGGGGTTTTAATCCCAGTTGCCAGCATATCAATACGAGTTTTGATCGGCATCACCCATGCATTAGTCAGGCCTGGAAACTTCACTAAGCCGTCGAGTTCTTTTTTCAACTTGTCTAAGGTCATGCCTTCGCGCCACTGATCTTTTGGCTTGAGCTGAATAAAGGTTTCAATCATGGTCAGTGGCGCAGGATCGGTTGCTGTTTCTGCCCGGCCGACTTTACCAAACACGGTTAACACCTCTGGCACTGTGGCGATGAGCTTATCGGTTTGTTGTAAAATCTCGCGCGCTTTCCCAATCGATAAACCAGGATAAGTCGTCGGCATATACATTAAATCGCCTTCATCCAGCGGCGGAATAAACTCACTGCCAATTTTATTGACCGGATAAAAGCCAATAACAGCGACCACCACAGCCAGTACTAAAGTCATTTTAGGGAACCGCAAAACCGTGTTCAGCAGCGGCTTGTAAGCATTCACTAGCAAGCGGTTTACTGGGTTGTTTTGCTCAGAAATAACTTTGCCGCGTATAAAGTAACCCATTAATACCGGTACTAAAGTGATTGCCAAGCCCGCAGATGCGGCCATGGCATAGGTTTTAGTGTACGCTAACGGAGCAAACATCCGGCCTTCTTGGGCTTCTAAAATAAACACTGGCATAAAGCTCACGGTAATAATCATTAAGCTAAAAAACAGCGCTGGACCGACTTCAATGGCAGCATCGGTGACAACTTGCCAGCGGTTTTCATCGGTTAGTGGCGTTTTTTCCATGTGTTTATGCATGTTTTCGATCATTACAATCGCGCCGTCGGTCATCGCGCCAATGGCGATAGCAATACCACCGAGCGACATTATATTGGCGTTTATGCCTTGCCAATACATGATGATAAATGCCGTTAATATTCCCAGCGGTAAAGTGATAATTGCCACCAAGGACGAGCGTACATGGAACAAAAATACGATGCAGATAAGCGCCACTACCACTAGCTCTTCAAATAGTTTGCTGGTGAGGTTATCCACTGCATTTTTGATCAGATTAGAGCGGTCATACACAGGCACAATTTCTACCCCATCAGGTAAGCCTTTCTTGAGTGATTCAAGTTTTGCTTTCACAAGCTCTATGGTTTTTTGTGCGTTTTCGCCATAGCGCATAACTACTACGCCACCAGCTACTTCGCCCTCGCCGTTTAGCTCAGCAATACCACGGCGCATTTGTGGCCCAAGGCGAATATCGGCTACATCGCGTAATTGCAGCGGTGTGCCGTTGGCATTCACCCCAAGTGGAATTGCCTCTAAATCAGCGACGCTTTTTATATAACCGGTGCTGGTTACCATGTATTCGGCTTCGGCCATTTCCACCACCGAAGCGCCCATTTCTTGGTTACCTTGCTTAATTGCGGTTTGAATTAAACTCAGTGGTATACCATAAGCACGCAGTTTATCTGGCTCTACATTGACTTGATATTGCTTCACCATACCGCCCACTGAGGCCACTTCTGACACCCCTGGTACGGTTTGCAATTCAAACTTTAAAAACCAATCTTGCAAGCTGCGTAACTGGCTAATGTCGTGCTGATTGGTTTTATCCACCAGCGCGTATAAATAAATCCAACCTACACCGGTGGCATCTGGGCCCAGCTCTGCGGTTGCGCTGTCGGGCAAGCGGCTTGCTACTTGACTTAAATACTCTTGCACTCGACTTCTAGCCCAGTAAAGATCGGTGTTTTCATCAAAGATGACATATACGTAGGAATCACCAAAAAATGAAAAACCACGTACTGTTTGCGCCCCGGGTACTGAGAGCATCGCGGTGGTAAGTGGGAAAGTAACCTGATCTTGCACCACCTGTGGCGCTTGCCCTGGGTATGAGGTTTTTACAATCACCTGCACATCGGATAAATCAGGTAAGGCATCAACTGGGGTATTTTTTACCGCAAATAAACCACTGCCAATGAGTATTGCTGTTAGCAATAATACAAAAAAGCGATTGGTAACGGACCAACGAATAACTGCTGCTATCATAAAGCCTCCTAATGTCCGTTATGCGATGACATGGCGCTATTGTCACTAGTTCGCATGCTTGATTCAGTATCGATACGCTGGATCACGAACTCACCATCTTGCACACTAAAAGTAAATGTCAGCTGTTGCTTCGGCTCAAGGCTACTTAAATCAATATGTTCAGCAAACATAAAGTCCATAGTGGCCGGATCTCGGTGCCATTTCTCAATTGCACCACGGCTAATATTGGCAGTGCGCTGGGCTTTATCAATGCTGTTGATAGTACCTGTTACGGTCGCCATATTTTGTGCTTCGCTCATCATATGGGTGGAATCCATAATATGAATGCCACTAATCATGTAACTGCTATCGGCTTTTTTAGTCAACTCAAAATGCAGTGTTTGCCCAGCTTGTAGCGCTTGAAAATCAACGCTATCGGCAACCGTAAAGTCCATTTTCATACTAGGCCAATCGAGCTCTTCAATTGGGTCATGGCTGATATTCACCATACGGTGACCTGCCATTACACTATTAACGACTCCTTTGCCCCACACGCTAGTGGTAGCTTCTGGTGTTTGCATGCGCTTAAAATCAGAGCTTTTGCTGGATTCTGAATCTAACAAGAATTGCGCTGACGTCACCACTTCATCATCGGCTTTAACGCCCGCTAAAATAACGGCGTTATGGCTATCACTGCGGCCCAGTTCGACGGCCACCGATTTAAAGCGTCCTTCGCCTAAAGCGATAACAACACGGTCTTGGGAACCGGTGCGGATCACCGCTTCTTTAGGTACTATAAGTTGTTGCTCAGCAGCTTTAGCATGGATGCTTACTTGCGCAAACATATTCGGTTTTAGTTGGTGATCTTGATTATTAAAGCGTAAACGCACCCGCAAAGTACGGTTTTTGGCATCCAATGTTGGGTAAATATAATCGACCTTACCGCGCCAGCTTTGTCCGGCAATATAATCTAGAGTCATAGTCACCGGTAAACCGACTTCAATAAGCTGCGCTTGCCGCTCGAATACTTCGGCTTCTACCCAAACTTCATCAAGTTGAGCAATACTCATCATTGAGGTGCCTGGCTTGACATAAAAACCTTCGCGCACATTAAGTTCATCAACCACACCACTTTGGCGAGCATAGAAGGTAATATTTTGCATCACCTTTTTATTAACTTGTAGGCGATCGACAAAACCATCCGACACATTCAATGCTTTTAAGCGCGCTTTGGCTGCACGAATAAGCACGGTGTTATTACGATCAACAGCCAGTACAAATTCTTCTTGAGCATTTACCAGTTGCGGAGAGTATAAGGTATACAGCGGTTCCCCTTGTTTTACCTGATCGCCAGCGGCTTTAACGTACAGCGTTTCTATCCAGCCTTCTACACGCGGGTGAATATGCACTAACTGATCTTGATTGTATTGTACGTAGCCCACCGTTTTTACTTCACTTTGCAGTGCCTTGAGCTGTACTTTAGCCGTTCTAACCCCTAAATTATTAACAACAGCAGGGGAAATTGTCACTGCACCGGGACCATCTTGATTGTTGTCAGCTACTTCACTATACACAGGTACTAAGTCCATCCCCATTGGTGAAAGCCCTGGTGCATCACGGCGATAATTACTATCCATAGGCGCAACCCAATATAATGGTTTTTTCTCTGCGCTGATCACCTCGGGTTCTGTACTACTACCAAAAAAATACAAGCCACTAGCAGATATTCCTGCACCTATAAGTACTGCGATAAGCAATTTTAAATTAGTGTTCACGGTGCTCTCCTGCTAATTGCTCAACCATCACAGCAGCATCTTTGCTACTAGCGTAATAATTCAGGCGAGCAATAATAATTTGTTGATCAATCTCTATATTTAACGCATCAATTTTGGCATTCAGTTCGCTGATACGGGCGCGCATTACTTCTGAAAAGTCACCATCATCACGGGTATAAGCATTTAATGTAGCTTGTGCTTGCTCTGCCATTTGTGGCAATAATTTAGTTTGATAAAGTGCATCACGCTTTGCTAATTGGGGCAACTGACTAAACTCTTTAAAATACATCCCTTGTAGCTTTTGTAATGCAATTAGTTTTTGAGTTTTCACCGCCTCAGCCATAGCTATCGCCGCATTAACTTGTTGGTCTTGGCGGTTATCAGTAAATAGTGGTAAATCAACACTCACACCAACTGAAAACAGATCCGCTCGGGAATCCCCCATTGGCGTATCATCGCGATAACCATAGCCCATATTTACCCCAAACTGCGGTTTATAGCCTTGTTTTGCCACCTCAACTTCTGTTTGTTTAGCCGCTACTGTTTTATCAAGCGCGACAATCGCTGGATGCGCCATTAATAATGGCATCAACTGTGCAAATTCAAGCTGCGCAAAATCAACTAAAGGCGCTATATCATGACGTTTTGCGCTGACAGGCTGAGTTAACATGTTGATTGGTAACCATTGCGATAAACGCTTTTTCGCGCTTTCGAACTGCTGCTCTAACATCACTAATTTATCTTCAAGGCGGGTTAACTCTAGCTGCGCTCGAATAATATCTTGTTGGCGGGTGTTACCTACTGAGCTGGCATAACTCGATTCAGTAATATCAATAAGTTGCGAGAACAATGCTTTATCTTGCTCAATTAACGCAATACTTTGCTGGGCACGATATGCATTGAGCCAAGATTCAATAACAATGGTTTTTACTTGAGCGAGTCTGTCGGCTCGTAGCCAAGGATATTGCTGCGCTGACTGCGCTAACGCATGCTGCTTAAGCGCTAAGCTATCGCCACGGCTAAACATTTGGCTCACGCCAACTTTTAATTGGGTCATGCCTTCTTGGTCAAAAGCAAAACCGTCGGTGGGTAAATTCATTAAGCCCACCGTTAATACTGGATCCGGCAGTGTGCCTGCCGCTAAACTTTGTGCTTGTATAGCAGCTTGTTGATATTTGCTGGCGGTTAGCCATGGCTCATTATCAAGTGCATAGCTGAGCGCTTCATCAAGGCTTAATTCATTACTGTGTGCTGGAATTGCAGTTGTTAGCATAAGCGCTAAAAAACTGACTTTAAATACTGCGAAGTGATTCATCACTTACTCCACTAAAATTAAAAGACAACTAAATTTAGGGGCAGAAAAGGTGATTTAGGTAAATTTTAGACGCACCTATCCTGCAATTAAGCAGGCATAGGAGGGCGATACAGTGAACTGGCTATACGATGTTGATTTTGCGGGATATAAAGTTGTACTTTTTCAGACGTCGTCAGTATAACGGTAACTAACACACTCATGTTTAACATTGAGTGAGTACTGCAGGCGCTCATTGGACAACCACACTCTTGATTAGCGGTTGCGTCATCGTCACAACAATCCATGTTCATCATACCCGCAGACATGTCGTGATGCATATCACTACTATCAGCCATAGTTGCTTGCGGTTGACTCATGTGTGGCATATCACAACTCATAGTTACAGACGCAACCGCTTGACCCACTAAAGTGAGCAATAAAACGACTGTGAATAAACTAATATAAATGCGTTGCAAAAAAGTGCCTTTTATAAATTAGGTTCTAGGTTCTAGGTTCTAGGTTCTAGGTTCTAGGTTCTAGGT
>NZ_JACJDS010000027.1:0-69237 GCF_014163635.1 Pseudoalteromonas sp. SR44-8 | reverse complement strand
ATCAGCTAAAAGCAGAAACAAGCTTTAATAAAGGCATGCCCGCAAAACAGAAAAAAGCTATGCGCAGTACAGATTACCTTGAAAAGATATTGAAATCATAGATTTTTTTCATGCTCTTGCCCTGTCTATTTATCCGTCGCTATAAACTACCAATAACTTAACACGATTGGTATAAAAAAACCCACTGATAAATTAATATCAGTGGGTTTTTAATACGTTAAAACGTATTAACTAAAACAATCGTTTAGATACAAACGATGTTTTCAGCTTGTGGGCCTTTTTGACCTTGAGTAACAGTAAACTGTACACGTTGGCCTTCAGCTAGAGTTTTGAAGCCGTCACCGCTGATAGCGCTGAAATGAGCGAAAACGTCAGGACCTGACTCTTGCTCGATAAAACCAAAACCTTTTGCTTCGTTGAAAAATTTAACTGTACCAGTTGTAGTTGTAGACATAATAGATATCCTAGATATTAATAAAAGTGTGCCTAAAATCAGGCGGTTTAGCTGAAAAAACAAGTATTTAACTGAGGATAACGCGATGAATTATTACTAATAACAACGTGGTACGTACAAATAAACAGAATTTCTTTCAAACTTATAGTGCATTAACGGGTTATTACTAACCCATTAATTAAAAATTAGATGCTAACGATATTTTCAGCTTGCGGGCCTTTTTGACCTTGAGTAACAGTAAACTGTACACGTTGGCCTTCAGCTAGAGTCTTAAAGCCATCGCTTGAGATTGCGCTGAAATGAGCAAAAACGTCAGGGCCTGACTCTTGTTCAATAAAACCAAAACCTTTAGCTTCGTTAAACCATTTTACTGAACCAGTTGTTGTATTAGACATAATAGTATCCTAAGAATTAATAAAAGTGTGCCTTAATTTAGGCAATTTAACAGGAAGAAAACAAGCATTTAACTGAGGATAGCGCGAAGGATTATTACTAATAACAACGTGGTACTTACAAATAAACAGGGCTTTCTATCAACCCGATGCAGAGCAGGATAACAGTAACTTAAACCATATAACAAGCTTTATTTACTTTTCTTTTTAAAGCCAAGTTAATTTTGTGAACATATATTGATTAAATAAGAAGAGTCGTAGCCATGCTTACCGTCTCTGCATTCGCTTTGTTAAAGTGATCTAGGTATGGAGTGTAGACTTATTTTTAGTGGGATTAAATTTAGTTGAATGAGATAATATTTTTAATTGGGGAAGTGCGAAATCCCACACTCCCCCCCTACGAAAAAAAGGAACTCAGCGCTCATTTGAACAGCGACAGACTCCTTATTTATTCAGCAATTGCGATCGCTATTTCTACTTCAGTTGCGGTTTTATAATATTCATAGTCGCTGGTATAAGTACGAGTGTAACGACAATCATCTGAGCTAAAGTATTGCCAAATTTCACCCCATAAATCAATTATAGCGTCGGGCATTTCGCCTTCGCCACTAAAGACTAAATAACTCCCTGCGTGCGTTGTAACTGTTACTGAATCACGAAGGTTAATTGATTGCTCATCGCTACAGGCAATGACATCAAAATCACCGGTCACATCGCTCTCGTAGTTAGTGTAAACACCAAAGACTTTACTGTCTTTTGTGAGTTTTGAGGTATATTTTTCGCCAAATTTTTGCCAAAGCTCAGCTATCTTTGCTGTGCCAGTATTCATTTCATTGGCATTGCATGTTCTTACTTTTAAGCCGGTTAAGGTCTTACTTGCTAGCTGTTTTACTTCCATTGAGACTATCCTTTAGCATTAATACTCAGTATTAACTTAACAGAAAAAGCATGAAGTATTTAATAAATACGCTATAAAAAGGGTTTATTTTTTGTTGGTGACTAAACCTTTTGTTGCAACGACTTCACTTTTTTGCAAACAGTTACAGCCCAGCTTTGATCACCTCGAGCACTTTACTCATTCGTTTTGCCAAAGGCCGATTACGGTGATAACACACATAAATAGATTCGCTGATCGGGTGCTGTAATGGATGGACGTTAATCAACTGTGGTTTACTAAATGCGCTCACAGCATGTGCCGGTAGCACAGTAAAACCTAGACCAAGGCTGACAGGTTCAAGAATTAAATTAATTTGGTTTGAAAAACCAGAGCGCTTTATTTGATCAAGGTGTTCAAATTCCGCGTAGTTTTCGCTTAACAATAATTGCGCATGATGTTTTGCATCAGGGTGAGCAATGAAGCCAAGTTCGCATAAGTTTTGCCAGCTTGGAGTTTGGTAACCGGTTGGTGTAATTAATAATAGTGCATCTTGGCCGATTTTATGGCTGGTAACCTCGCTGAGTGTTGGGGCTTGAGTTAAAAAACCAATATCAGCATTGTGATTAGCAACGGCCTGTTCCACGCTTTCGTTTGGGGCAAAGCGATAATCAATAGTGAGTGCTTTATGTTGCCCTTGTAAATCAAGTAATTGATTATAAAACTTAAGCCCGCAACTGCCTGGTGATTGAATCTTTATATTGCCACTGTAGGGTGAGTCGTCATGCAGTTGTTGCTCTAAAAACTGCCACTCTTTTAGTAACTGACTTCCTTTTTGATATAAGCCTTGCCCTTGTGCGGTAAGGGTAAACTGTTTGCCATGGCGTTCAAGCAATGCGCAATTAACCTGCTGCTCTAACTTTTTAATGTGTTGGCTTACGCCTGACTGGGTCATATAAAGGCGTTCTGCAGTTTGGGTAAAGTGATTTACTTCCACCAAGGTGCAAAAGGTATGTAACCATGTAGAATTTATCATTATAAAACGTACTCAAAATGATGATTAATGATAATTTTACTTAATACAGGTCGGTTCGTAAACTAACTCCATCAACTAAGCATAGTTAAACAGGAGCATTATTATGAGTCATACCTATCCACGTAGTTTTTCGCACATTGGAATTTCGGTCCCCGATGTTGAAAAAGCCGTTGAGTTTTACACCAAAGTAATGGGTTGGTACACCATTATGAAGCCGACTTTAATTACCGAAGACAAAAGCCCAATAGGCGAAATGTGTACTGAAGTATTTGGTGAACAATGGGAAAAATTTAAAATAGCGCACCTTTCAACAGGTGATCGTATTGGTGTAGAAATTTTTGAGTTTAAAAATCAAGAAAACCCAGCTGACAACTTTGAATACTGGAAAACCGGTATATTCCATTTTTGTGTTCAAGATCCAGATGTAGAAGGCCTTGCTGAGCGTATTGTTGAAGCTGGCGGTAAAAAGCGTATGGAAGCACCCCGTTACTACTACCCAGGTGAAAAACCGTATCGCATGATCTACATGGAAGACCCGTTTGGTAACATTCTCGAGATTTACAGCCACAGTTATGAGCTTATTTACAGCGCAGGTGCATACTAAATTAATTGGCATCAGTGTTAAATTGTAACAGCCGCAGCTTAGTTACTGCGGCCTCTGATATCGAAAATGCACTACTGGGTTAGTAGTGCTAAGCGTTATAACCACACATGTGATTTATCTGTTTTCTTATGCTGGCTCTTCTATGCTAGTGCGAGCATTTGTGGTTAAGGCAACAAGCGCTTTTCGCACTGCTTGTGGTGTCTCGCACACGTTTTCAAAGCTAATAAAATAATTACGTTGTTGGCTTTGAATATAAAACCCCTGTGGCAGTATGCCACTCATAACCGGTGCATTATCTGATACGCAATAATGCTGAGCTAATATTAGAGCCATTGCATTTTGATGATCTTCATTCATGTGGGTGATCATGCTTTGTTCTTGATCTTCGTCCCAGCTTTTAGCAGCGCTTTGCCACTCATCTTTTTCAAGCCAAAATATTTTCCCAAAACCGCCAATAAAGCGAACTCGCACAACATCTAATTGCCATAATTTAAAGTCGTGGGCGTTCCGATAACTGTCAGCTTCTGGGTATAACGCTATGTATTTGTTAAGCAGTATTTCGGCCTGAGGGCCTGCAACTTCACAACCATCGCCCACCAATGTGACTCGGCCATGCTCGTTTTGGTCGCCACGGTCAGCGGCATCAAAAATAGTTAAGCTCATACGAGAATCGTGCTTTAAGTTTTTAGTGTGTTGGGCTATATCGCTAATAAAAAAGTAGATGCGGCCTTGCTCATCACACATATAAGGGGTTACCGAACCAAACGGATAACCTCTTAAGTTGTAAGAAATAGTCGACATAACACCAGCATGGGTTTTAAAAACCAGCTTTTGTGCATCGCTTAATGCTTGCTCTCTCATGAAAACTCCTGACGTTGAGAAAAAACCATGGGTGCATTGTTATATGGATGAGAATTAACATGCAGTTTCATGGCGTACATTTGTTGTAAATTAGATTCTGTAAGTACTGTGTTTATTGGCCCGCTATCGAGTACTTTTTGATCGTGTAATAAAATAGCGTCGGTTGCGTAAAGGCTGGCCAAATTTAAATCGTGAATAGCTATAATGGCACTGTTACCCTGCTCTACAAATGCTTTAACACAACTCAATAGAGCATGTTGATGGCGCATATCTAGTGCTGATGTAGGTTCATCAAGCAGCATCAATTTAGGCTTGGTATGAGTAGAAAAAGCATCTAATTGAGCCAAAGTACGCGCCATATGAACGCGCTGTTGCTCACCGCCTGAAAGCTTACTGACACGGCGGGATAAGTACTGGGTTAAGTCCATGAGTGCGGCATACTTGTGGACTTTTTCAGCTTGCATTTTAAGAGACTCGGCATAGGGGTAGCGTCCCATTGCAATGAGCTCAAATACACTAAAATCAAAGCCAACAAGATTGCTTTGCATCATTACTGCTCGTTGAGTGGCTAAGTGTGCTTGAGACAATGTACTCAGAGGATAATTGTTAAACCGTACTTCGCCTTTAAAGTCATAATGCCCGGCTAAAGCATGCAGCAGTGTTGATTTTCCTGCGCCATTTTCGCCTATCAGTGCTACTAGTTGAGCTTTTGCAATGTGCCCACTTATGTTTTTTAAAACACTGTGATTGCCAAAACCAACACTTAGGTTATTAAAAGTAATCATCATTACCCTCGCTTAGTTTTAATGATCAGATAAATAAACAAAGGTGCGCCAAGTAGCGCGGTAATAATACCAATGGGTAACTCTGCAGGCATAACAACTAAACGTGCTAACCAGTCAGAAAGCAGCAGCACAACAACGCCTAATAACATGCACAGCGGTAACATTTTACGTAAATGCGGGCCAACCATTAAACGGGCAATGTGTGGCACAACTAAGCCAACAAAACCTATCAAGCCAGTAAGGGCTACAACGGCACCAACACCTAATGCCACGAGTATAATTACATACAGTTTAAGCTTGTCTGTGTTGACACCTAAATACTGTGCTTGAGACTCGCCAATCAATAGTAAGTTCATCGGTTCTTTGAGTCGCCACAGACCAAGAATACTCAGTAGCAATAATGGTGTTGCTTGAGTTATGGCATCCCAATTGGCACCACCTAATGAGCCCATCGTCCAGTAGTTAATTAATCTAAGCGCACTATCGTCAGCGAAATAGCTTAATAAGCCAATAACAGCAAAGGATAAAGAATTGATCGCAACCCCCACTAAAATTAGTGTGGTTATATTGACCTGCCTATGCTGCTTAGCAATTAAATACACTAAAGAGGTCACTAACAATGCTCCTAAAAATGCGGCATAAGGTAAATAGTATTGAGCATTAAAATTAAACTGGGCGCTAAATGCTATAAAGGCGACCGCGACCATGGCTGCGCCTGCGCTAATACCAATAATTGATGGATCAGCCAAAGGATTACGACACAAAGCTTGCGTTGCAGCGCCAGTTTGGGCAAGCACTAAGCCAACCAATACAGCTAGTACAAATCGAGGTAGACGTATTTGCGTGACCACATTGATTTGCAGCGCATCAAATTGATTAAAATACTCTGGGGCAATCCATGCGATGGCTAAACGCCAATCCCAGCCTGCGGGGCCATATCCTATGCTCAGTAGTGCTAGAGCAAAAATACACACAGTAATTAGCAGCATCCACTTTTGGTTTGCAGTTATAGAAACAGGCTTAAAACGGCTCAAAGTTAATGTGTTCATAAGGTAGCTTTATAGTCGCTTAATTCTTTAATACCCGTGGCTATGCGCGGCGACATTCCCAGTGATAGCAGGCTATCCATCACCAATAATCGGCACTGCTTTGCAGCTGTTAATAAGCGCAGTGTTGGTTGATTACAAAAAGCCTCTTTACCGCCAAGGCTATAAACAACATGGGCTGGTGCGATTAAAAAATCGGGCTGTTTTACGGCAAGTACTTCGTTATTTATTACTTTAAAACCTTTGTGCGTAGCGCCTAAATTAGTGACTCCAGCATAATCAAGTAATAAGTCAGCAACCGTGTCAGTGCCCGCAGCAACAAGCCCGCGCTCATTAGCTGAGAGTAAAAATAAAGCGCTGTGTGTTTCGATGCTCGCTTTTGGAGGTAATGAATTTTTTATTTGGGCTACGAGGACTTGGGCTTTGTCGTTCGCATTTAAGTCTTTACCAAGGCGTTTAACAAGATTTAGTAAGTCATTAATTGAGTTGGGTTTTTTATAGTGGATAAGCTCTACACCAGTGGCTTCTATTTGTGCAAGCGCTTGAGCTCGTCCTGCTCCTTCAAGTGCTAAGAGTTTAGTTGGGCGCACCGAAAGTACACCTTCTGCGGCTAAATCACGGTAATAACCAATTTGATCGAGCTGTGTCGCTTGTTTTGGATATAGGCTCGATTGATCCACCGCGACAAGGGTATCTTGCTTATCTAAGGCAAAAATAATTTCAGTTAATGTACCGCCAGCACTCACTATACGCTCCTGCGCGCTTAGGGGGGGAACAGTCAATAAAATCAATATAAAAAGGTATCTCATAAAAAAACTCCAATCATTATTTTCGATTATTATACCCAACTAAATGCAAATAAAAATGATTATCATAAATAATTGATCTTGTTTTTAGTTAGTTGTAACATCCCTCCCCTACTAAATAACAACAATTATCATTTGGAGTTAATGTGAATTTTCCTTCTTTTCAACTTACTGCTTTAGCAACGTTACTACTTGGTTCGGGCTCTGCCATTGCCGAGGAGATAATTGGTGAGCATATTGTTGTCAGCGGTTCTCGGTTTGAACAAAAACTTGAAGACGTAACAGGCTCTGTAACTGTGATTACAGAGCAAGACATAGAACGTAAATTGGCTGTTGATTTACAAACAATGTTTCGTTATGACCCCAGTATATCAAGCACGGGCAGTGGCTCTGCGGCTCAAACGCTTTCAATTAGAGGAGTCGGTGGTAACCGCGTGGTGTTTATTAAAGATGGCCGTCGAACTAACGATGGTTATGCTGGCGGAGACGGCTATTTGGTTGGTCGTAGCTATTTTGATGTCGCTGGGATAAAGCAAGTTGAAGTCGCCAAGGGAGCCGCGTCTTCATTGTATGGTTCAGATGCACTGGGTGGTATTGTGGTTATCACCACTAAAGATCCGAGCGATTATTTATTAAACGAAAATAGTTTTGCTCAAGTGGCGCTTGGATATCAAGGTCAGAGTAATCAAATGTCGGTAGATATTACTGCGGCTAAAGATTTGGGAGATTTAGGTGTTAGTGCCGTTTATAGCCACCGAGATAGCGAAGAAGTACAAAACTTTACTGAAAACCTACCTGGTTATGATGCTAAATCAGATTCGTTATTGGTTAAACTAGAGCAGCAACTTGATGAAAAGCGCACGTTAAAATACACCTTAGATTATTTTAATCAAACTACTGAACAAGTAATCACCAAAGCGAGCCAAGAAACTAAAGACGAAAATACTAATTGGTCGCTAGCGCTGGATTACGACTCAAAAGCGGCCACAGCAGCGTTTGATCAATGGCATTGGCAAGTATCGTTTAGTCGTTATGAGCAGCAAAGTGATCAAATTAGTGCTACAGCAGCGCATATCGATTACAACGACTATGGCTTTGAACAAGATATTTTAGGGTTAAGGGCTGTATTTAATAAAAAAATAGCCTTACAAGATGCGACCCACAACTTTGTTTATGGTGCTGACGTAGATATATACGATACAACACGTCCACGTTATAAAACACGCTTATTGGCTGATGGAACAGTCGATTTTACAGATCAAAAACAAAAAGCTTTTCCTGGCGCTGATACCTCTTTAGTGGGCGTTTTTATGCAAGACAATATTAAATTTGCAAATAGCGCGTGGTCTTTGATTGCAGGTGTACGCTTTGATTATTATTCATTAGCAGCTAAAGATGATGAGCTCTATAGCGATGCTGAGCTTGATGACATTACCGAATCTGCGTTTTCACCAAAACTTGGGATGATTTATCAAGTTAATGATAATTTATCTTGGTATGGGCAATATGTAAGTGGTTTTAAAATTCCCCCGCATGATCAAGCGTATCAAAGCCATGGTGTTGAACCATTTTATCAAATATTACCAAACGCAGATTTAGCACCCGAAAGCAGCGACTCATATGAGCTTGGCATGCGCTTTTCTGGTAATGATATCAACGTTACTTTAAGCGCATTTTACGCCGCTTATGATGACTTTATTGATGTTGCAATTGCAGGTGTTGAGCCAACGTTCATACCGAATGTAAATAAAACTTTTTACCAATACCAAAATATTAGTGAAACACAGATCAGCGGTGTTGAAGCGAGCTTGTTGATGCATGTAAGCGATAATGTTTTAGTTGAGGCAAATATTGCATATGTTGAAGGCGAAAACAAAGAAACAGACGAGCCGTTAACCAGTATCAGTCCATTAAACGGTTCAATACAATTAACAACAGCACTTGGCGATATTGATTGGACCGCAGCATGGCGCTTTGCTAAATCACAGTCTGATGTAGTGCGAGATGCAAGTGGTGATAAAACAACGCAAGGATATGGTTACGGTATTGTGGATTTATACGCAAGTTATGAATGGCAAACATGGCAGCTAAATATTGGTGTAATTAACCTGCTAGATAAAAAATATGTACCCTTTGAACTGATTGCAGGGCAATCTCAGGGGGCTGATTTTAGCCAATATACCCAGCCCGGGCGTAACTTTTCTGCCCGCGTAAGTTATCAGTTTTAAAAGGTAATCAACGCTGCGCTTAAGTGCAGCGTTTTAACCTTACTGCTTTTTTACTTATTCATTGAGCCTTTGCCTAGATGATATAAAAGAGTCGTGGTTTTAAAGTTAATAAAGGCTGTAAAGGGGGTTAACAGTTACTAAACAACACGCATCATATTTGCGCATTAATACTTTTGCAGGCTAGCGAAATTAATCCCTATTCTCTGATGGCTGACTTTATGTTGCCCCATAACTAAAGTGAGACTGTCTTGGTTTATAAAAGTAGCTGTGAGTTATGTTGGCTCGATTAATTATTACACTGGCGGCTATGTTTACATCACGTTAGTATAGTGCTTCAAATAAGTTACAAAATGATAATTACATGACTTTAAAAACCAATGCTTTAATTTATTTTTTAGCCTTTAGTAGCGGCTTTAGTATTATGGGAATAGAACTACTTGGCGGGCGAATTTTAGCGCCTTTTTTTGGTAGTAGTGTGCATATTTGGGGCAGTATTATTACTGTGTTTATGCTCAGCTTATCGTTTGGCTATTTATTGGGAGGAAAGCTTTCAATTCGCCAGCCTTCGTTAACCAAATACGGTTTAATATTTTTAGTTGCCAGTATTATGGTGCTGCCCATTGCATTATTTGCCCAGCCAATTATGGCGTATATTTTTTCTCACATAGAAGACAGCCGTTATGGCTCGTTATTGGCCTCTACAGCGTTGTTTTTTGTCCCTACTATTATTTTAGGCATGATTTCGCCTTACTCTGTGCGTTTATTAGTGACCGATAGCGAGCACAGCGGCCAAGTCGCTGGCGGCTTGTATTTTGTCAGCACCTTAGGCAGTGCCTTAGGGACTATTATTACCTCGTTTTACATGGTGCTAGCGTTTGATGTGAATACCATTATTTTGGGTTTCGCGACGACATTAGGGCTATTAGGTTTATTGGCAATTGGCGTAAATCAATTAGCTAACAAGGAGAAACACAATGTTTAAGTATTTGCTCGTGACCTTACTGTTAATTGGGTTTAGCAGCCAAGCTAAGGTGATTCATCAAGAGCGGTCGCTTTATCGTAATATTTTAGTTGAAGAGACCGGCGATTTACGCTGTTTAAAGTTTGACGAAAAAGCCCGTAAAAGCAGTCAAAGTTGCATATATAAAAGCAACCCACAAAAGCTAGTGTTTAATTATACCAAACTCACTTTTGCCAGTTTACTACTGATAGACAATCCAAAAAATGTACTTATTATCGGGCTTGGCGGCGGCACCTTATCAAATGTGATCAGCGAGCTATACCCTGACGCCATGATTGAAAATGTTGAAATTGATCCCGCAGTTATAAAAGTGGCGCGTGATTATTTTGCTTTTAAAGAGAACGATAAAGTCACTTCGAAAGTACAAGATGGGCGTATTTTTATTAAACGCGCAGCAATCCAACAAGCCAAGTATGACTGGATTATTCTTGATGCATTTAATGGTGATTACATCCCTGAGCATTTACTTACTAAAGAGTTTTTTGCGGAAGTGAAAAGTGTACTGGCTGATGGTGGCGTAGTAGCGGCAAATACCTTTTCATCAAGCAAACTTTATGAGCATGAATCTGCCACTTATGAAGCGGTATTTGGTGACTTTATTAATGTGAGGACTGAGAAAAATAGTAATCGAATTATTTTAGCTGGCTTTAATAAATTTCCAAGTCCTGTGCAGCTAGCACAGCGAATAGAAAAGCTAACCCCGTTATTAGCCCCCTATCGCGTTGATATCAAAGCGGTGAGCGAAGGGATGATTTCGACCAAAGATAATAAAGACTGGCCTAGCGATACAAAAGTACTCACTGATCAGTACTCACCCGCAAACTTACTCAATTTCTAAAGTTTACGCCCATTTGTTACTACACTTAGGCCAGCTTGCTGGCCATCAAAGCTAACTGCTAATTCCCCCTTTTTAAGTTAATACCCGATTAAATTTCTAATCGAATTTTCCCTCATAGGTTAGTTTAAGGTTCCTGCTGCTGCACTGATAGATAGTGTGCTTTGAGCGAAAGTTATAGTTAGGCTTGTCTTAAGTATTTCTTAAGAATTGCCTGCTATTGTTAAACTAATTATTTTTCTAGGTATTTTTAGGGGCTTAAAAAGTGGTGATTATTTCTCGGTCTGTATCACGGTTTATGCTTGTGACTGCACTTTTTACTGCTATGGCGAGTGCGCCAGTGTTAAGTAAAGAAACCGTTGTGCCAGTTATCTCCAGTCAGCAACAACTAACCGATAAGTTAGCAGAGCTTAAAGGCCAAGTGGTATTTTTAGATTTTTGGGCTTCGTGGTGTACACCTTGTCGTAAGTCTTTTCCTTGGCTTAATGAAATGCAAACAAAATACCAATCGCAAGGCTTTACGGTGTTGGCAGTTAACTTAGATGTTGAGCATCAAGATGCGGTTGATTTTTTAGCACACACTCCTGCTGATTTTCCTATTATTTATGATCCTGATGCACTAATAGGCAAACAATTCGATTTACTCGGTATGCCAAGTAGTTATGTGTATGGCCGTGATGGCAAAATAAAATATCGCCATATTGGCTTTAAGAACAGTAAAAAAGCGCAATACGAGCAAGAAATAACTCAGTTATTAGCCGTTCAGCCTTAAGAGGTAATGATGAAAAAATTAATAAAAAATAGTCTCCTAACGATGTTAATACTATCTGCAACTGGGTGTGTCAGTATTGGCGTAGAACCGTGGCAACGAGATCTATTAGCTAAAGATGAAATGTCACTCAGTGGCGGATTAGATGCTGCGGTTGACGATCATATTTACTTTAGTAAAGAAGCCTCCAGTGGTGGACGCAGCTTTGGTGGTGGAGGCTGCGGATGCAACTAGTCGACTCACAAACCGAAAAGAACCAAACTAGTAATATTGCTTCAGCACTAGGGCTGGCTGCTTGCGCATTACTAGGCACAGCGCCTGCAGAGGCGCAAATAAACAAAGATTGGCAGTTTGACACCGCTGTGTTGTATTACGGTGAAACAGATCGTGTTATGGCAACAGAGGCGATGATCAACGCCAATAAAGAATTTGCTGACGAGCACTTTTTAAATTTACGGCTAACCTTAGATACATTAACGGGTGCCTCAGCAAATGGCGCGGTAGCACAACCGAATGTACAAACATTTACCCGTCCTTCAGGCAATGGCCAGTATGATATTCAGCCTGGTGAAACACCGCTGGATGATACCTTTCGTGATACGCGTGTACAGCTTAATGCCCAGTGGACTCAACCCTTGGCGCAGGATTATACCGTCAGTGGTGGCGTGCATATTTCAAAAGAGTATGATTATTTATCGTTAGGTGTTAATGGTAACTTAGCCATCGACTTTAATAAAAAGAACACTACTTTGTCGTTGGGCGGCAGTTATTTTAGCGATACCTTTACCCCCGAAGGTGGTATCCCGAAAGCATTTGCATCTATGCCAATTGGTGACAGTGAAAGTGCGGCTTGGGACGACACTTTTAACAGTACGCGACGCACAGATCAAGATGATAAAACGACCACCGATTTACTTGTCGGTGTTACGCAAATCATCAACCGTAGAATGCTAATGCAGTTTAACTATTCATATTCAATGGTGGATGGTTACCAAACGGATCCGTTTAAAGTGCTTAGTGTGGTAAATAATGATGGTTTAACACAAGATTATCAATACGAGAACCGCCCTGATGAACGTACCAAGCAAAGCCTATATTGGCAAACCAAATACCATTTTGACAACAGTATTGTTGACCTTTCATATCGTTATATGTGGGATGACTGGGAGATAACATCGCATACGGTTGATTCACGTTGGCGTCTATTACTGGGGGACGACAGTTACCTAGAACCGCATTTTCGCTACTATCAGCAATCGGCGGCAGAGTTCTATCAGCCATTTTTAAATGCAGCAGCGCCTTTGCCGCAGTTTGCTAGTGCTGATTATCGTATTGGTGAAATGGATACTTACACGCTGGGTTTAGAATACGGTACTAAGCTTAGTAATGGCCACAGTATGTCGGTACGTGCTGAATATTACACTCAGCAGCCTACCAATAATGGGTTTGAGCAACCTGGTGCGCTGGCATCACTTGATTTATTCCCAAGTGTGGATGCGGTAGTGCTACAATTTAGTTATTCATTCTAACGAGTTATAGGTTAAGTTACTAACGTGGCTGCACAAGCAATATCAATTCATCCGCAAGCCGCTGGACTAAGTGTAAAATTTAACGCTATGGCCAGCCCTTGTGAATTGTTAGTCGATAGCGTCGATCAGCGGCTTGGCGAGCAACTTGGGCAGCTGGTTGCAAACGAAGTGTGGCGTATTGAACAGAAATACAGTCGTTACAATACTCAAAGTGTTTGCTCTGCTATAAATCAAAGCCAAGGGCTGCCACTTGCCATCGATGACGAAACCTATGCTTTACTTAATTTTGCCAAGCTATGCTTTGATTTAAGCGACGGGCTGTTTGATATTAGCTCGGGTATTTTACGGCGTGTATGGCATTTTGATTGTTCCGACAACCTGCCAACTCCGGCACAAATAAGTGCATTATTGCCTAATATCGGTTTCAACAAAATTGTGTTTGATCATTCCAGTATTACCTTGCCTAAAGGTATGGAGCTTGATTTTGGAGGGATTGGCAAAGAGTATGCAGTTGATAAATGCATTCAGTTACTCCAAGCACACAGCCCTATTGCAGCGTTAGTGAATTTAGGGGGCGACTTAGCTGTCACCACTGAGCGTAGTGACGGTCAAGCCTGGCAAATTGGCATTGAACATCCGGGCTTTGTACAACAACAAACTATGGTGGTGTCTTTGCGCAGCGGCGCTCTGGCAACCAGTGGCGATGCTAAGCGTTATTTATTAAAAGACGGCATTCGTTATAGCCATATTCTTAACCCTCTCACTGGCTGTTCGATCACTGATGCACCGCGCTCTGTTACCGTCGCTGCGCCGCAATGTATACAAGCAGGCATGTTAGCAACTCTGGCCATGCTACAAGGTCGCGATGCGCAGATATTGCTCGATTCACAACCCCTCCCCCATTGGATCATTCGCTAATTTGCTCAACACAGTGATATTAAATCGTTTTTAAAGCCCTCTTTGCCGTTATTTTTTAAATCGTTTCGATATTTACTTAGCATGCTAAGTAATGTTAAACTAGTTAGCATGCTAAGTAACTAGGTACTATTATGATTTCATCACCTCCTTTTCATGAAACTTTAGATTTAAGTTTATGCGGTAGCATGGGGCGCGTTTTTCGACTCTGTCGCGATGCCGTTACTCTCGCTGTTGAGCCTTTAGGGTTAACACAATCTCGTTGGACTGCGATGATCCATATCCATCATTTAAAACAAGGTGTTACACAACAAGAACTGGCTAGCAGTTTGGGGATTGAAATGCCTTCACTAACGCGAACAGTTAAACAGTTAGAGCAACAAGCGATTATTGTCCGTCGCATTGACAGCGATGATAAACGTAGTCGTAAAATCTATTTTACTGAGCAAGGGTTACTATTATTAGATGCGCTTAGAGACATTATGGCTGAAGTTAAAACACAACTTTATGCAGAACTTACAACGCAGCAGCTTGATACTATGGCCTATGGTTTAGTGCAAATGGAAGCCAATGCTCGACGTTGTATTAGCCACTTTTCTGGAGAGAAATAATTCATGACACCGGATCAGAAATTTGCCCGCTATGTAAAAATATCATTAGTTGGGTTTATTTTATTGTTCGCTTACTTTGTCGTTGCCGATATGTTTTTACCGGTTACTCCGCAAGCGCGCGTATATCACCCTGTAGTACAAGTAACGCCACAAGTAAGTGGCCGCGTGAACCAAGTATTGGTGAATAATAATCAAGCGATTAAAGCGGGTGAAGCGCTATTTTTAATAGAAGCAGCCCCTTTTAAATTAGCACTAGAGCAAGCACAACTGGCTTATGCTGATGCGCAGTTGCAAAACCAGCGCTTAGATAGCAGTGTTAAAGCGATAAAGGCTCAGCTAGCTGCTGGAAATGCCAAGCTGCATGAGCAACAGTTGTTATTTGATCGCAGTGAATCGTTATTGAAAAAACGGTCTATTTCGGAGCAAGAATACGAAACAATTAGTGCTAATTATCAATCAAGTCAAGCGAATGTCGCAGCTATTGAAGCACAGTTAACCGAGGCAAAACTGGCGCGTGGACAATTAGGCGAAGACAACCTAGCATTACGCCACGCGCAAAACCAACTGGCACAAGCGAAGCTCAATTTATCATACAGCATAGTGACTGCTGATGCTGATGGTAAAGTCGCAAACTTGCAAGTAAGCACCGGAACATTTGCTAATAAAGGTCAACCGATGTTAGCTATTGTGGCCAATAAAGCTGATTTAGTGGCTGATTTTCGTGAAAAATCGTTAGTTAATATCAAAGTGGGCAGCAAAGCAAAAGTAACGTTTGATGCTCTGCCAGGCCAAGTATTTGCAGCTACAGTGAGCTCTTTTGAAGCTGGCGTAAGTAATGGGCAGCTCAATGCTAATGGCTTATTAAGCAGTACTGAAAGCAGTAATCGCTGGGTTCGTGATGCGCAGCGCCAACGTATTCACATTGATTTAGAGCAAGCACAGCTATTAAGTAAACTACCTAGTGGTGCACGTGCAACAGTGCAGCTACTGCCTGAGTCAGTAATTGGGCAATGGTTTGGTGTCATGCAAATTCGCTTTATCAGTTTACTGCATTACATTTACTAATAAGGCTTTATTATGTCTGCATCAGTCCCTGTAAAACTAGACCAGAATGGCCTTCGGCAAGCGTTGCGTATCGCTGGCGGCAGCGCGTTGGGATTTAGTTTATGTAAATTGATGAATTGGCCAAATGGTATTTTCTTCACCGTTTATCCTATGTTGTTATTAGGATTAGTGCCGATTTTAAATGCACATATCATTCGTCAGTTTTTTGCCAGCGCGGCATTTAGTGGGTTATTTGTATTAATAGTACAGGGTTTATTTTCTCATTTACCAGTGGCGATGACCTTGCTGTGCTTTTTAGCGTTTGCATTTTTGTTTTATCAAATGAGCTGTGGTGCTAACTTTTTGTTTGGTGCTTTAAGTGTCGTTAGTTTATCTATTCAACTGCACTTTTCTAGTTATGTTGGTAATGGCACGAGTATTTATCCGTTGATCATCAGCAATGGTTTAGCAGTCGTAGTGACCGTGTTAGCGGCGGTATTAATGCACTTTGTATTTCCTGATGTTGCACCACGCCAAGGTCGGGTGATGCCAACAAAAGCAAAAGAGAGTATTCGCCACGAAGTACTGTTGTGCGCTACGGTTGCTACACTGTCGTTTGTGATTTTTCAGGTATTTGATTTACAAGATTCAATTTCAGCACAAGCGGCATCGATCTTAATTTTGTTTCCTTTGTGCTGGAAAGCCGCTGGCATGGCTGGCTGGCAACGAGCAATTGGCACATTAATTGGTTGTAATTTAGCGTTAGTATCGCAGCTGTTTTTGTATAATCACACCGATATTCTGATTTTTCCGGCGCTGATCTTGTGGATTTTAACTTTTATATTTAGCCGTTATCATATTTTAGGTGGCGGTATCCCTGGTGTTGGATTTGGGGTTATTACCACATTTGGAATTTTATTTGGTCAGTCTCTCGGACCTGGGCAAGACTTGGTTTACAGTGCGCTTTATCGGTTTTCGTCTGTATCGGTTGCGATAATCGTGAGTTTATGTGCGGTGTATATTATGCATCATATTCTTAATCGGTTTAGTGTCACCCGTCATCATACTTTCGACTAATATAATAACCGCCTTAGTCAGTTCCTTATGCACTAGGGCGGTTATTACTTTGTTATACTAACTGTGTTTAAATAATGATCACTTTAGGCGTGAGTTTATAAACCACTAATTAACACAATCGCTACTCAACGATGCGTTAAGCTGATTTATTACGAGTGTTATTTTCGCGGGATCAACCATAAAGTCAGCGCGCCTAACAATATCCCCCAAAATGCCGAGCCAATAGAAAATAAAGTAAGATCAGAGGCGGTGACCAAAAAAGTGATCATTGCCGCCTCAGTGTAGTAACTATCAGACAAAGCTTGCTGTAAGCTCGAGGCAATGGTGGTGAATAAAGCAATCCCCGCCAAGGCTAAAATAAGTGCTTGTGGCAAACTTGCCACTAAACCCACTAGAGTCGCTGCTCCAATCGCCATCAGGATATAAAAACCACCGCCCGCGATACTTGCCCAGTAACGCTTTTTAGGGTCGCTGTCGGCATCTTCACTCATGCAAATTGCCGCAGTAATAGCAGCTAAATTAATGGCATAGCCACCAAAGGGGGCAATAAGGATATTACTAAAACCAGTGACATTGAGCGCTGCAGAGACGGGTGCAGGGTAATTATGTGCTTTTAACACTGCAATGCCTGGCAAGTTTTGTGAAGTCATGGTGACGATATAAAGCGGAATACCTACGCTGATCATCGCTTGTAAATTAAATTCAGGAGCGATAAACGCAAACTCGCTCATTTTCCATTGCCAACTGCTGGTATCTATTTGCCCTGTAACGCCAGCCATTACAAACCCAGCAATCAGTACCATAAGCATTGAAAAACGTGGCATTAAACGCTTACAGACTAAATAAACCAGCACCATCGCACCAATTAGCAATGGTTTTTCACCCATAAAGTTAAATACATCTATGCCAAAAGTCACTAAAACACCGCCAAGCATTGCACAGGCAATTTGACTCGGGATACGTTGCATTATTTTTTCAAACCAGCCAGTGATCCCTGATATAAATACCAGTAAAGCACTGAACATAAATGCGCCTACAGCTTGATTTAAACTATAACCTTGGGCACTGGTAATGAGTAAAGCGGCACCGGTTGTTGACCAGGCAATTAAAATTGGGATTTTATAGTAGTACGATAAGCCAATTGAAGTGACACCCATCGCAAGACCTAACATAAGTACCCAACTTGCAACGAGCTCCGCTGTGCCACCTAGCACAATAACGACTTGGTAAATAAGTGCGATAGAGCTGGTAAAACCGATGATCACCGCAACTAAGCCCGCAGTTAAACGGTTTAATAGTTGATTTGAGAGTTGCATGTGGTTCCTAAATCGTTGAATTCAATCGTTCTATTTATACACAAATATTACTTTGATGCTAGGGCGTGTTTATCTTTCGAGGTTACTTATGACTAAGGTCTTACTGGTTGGAGAAAGTATTGATGTTCTGAGGTAGTGATAAAGTGTTAGATTTGTAATGGCGACGGTGTAACAGTTTTCACACGTCACCAATGACAGCTTAGTATACAAAGCAATAGTCGTTATTTACGACTAAAATTTTACTGTACTACAGCGCTTAATATGGGGCTTGGAGTAGGCTGTTCCATCGCTGCTTTACTGTCTTCATCCAAGGCTAAGCTTAAATTCTCTGGGCGGTCAAAAATACCCAAGCGAATGCGAATAAAATGCAAGATTTCACGAGCCACATTGATCCCCAGTGCAGCTTCTAAGCCTTCAAATCCAGGGCTTGAATTTGCTTCGCAAATTTTAAAGTGATTATCATCAAATAATAAATCAATACCAGCAACGTCTAAATTGAGTACATTAGCTGTTTGTGTAGCTAACCATTCAATCTCTGGAGTAATTGGGTGCGGTTTACCAGTGCCACCTGCACTCACGTTCGCTTTAAAGTTTTTACCGCCAGAGTTTCGCTCCATACATGCGACAGCACGGCCACCAATAGTGAGTACTCGCAAATCACGACCATGGCTAGATTTAACAAACTGTTGCAAGATGATATTAGCTTGCGGGTTGGCGGCTTCAATTAATTGCATTAAATCGTCAAATTCGCTTTTTGACTTTGATAAAAATACGCCACTGCCCTGCGAGCCTGAAAGTGTTTTAATCACCACTGGAAAGCCTATTTGCCTATCTACTAAGTCGATATTTACTGGAAATTTTACCAGCATAGTATTTGGTGTAGGTAAGTTACGCTCAGCTAAAATTTGCTGTGCAAACAGTTTATCTTTTACCGTCTCAATTGATTGTGAGCTATTAACGCAGTACACCCCTAGTCGCTCGAGATGGCGAATAATTGCTAGTGCAAAATAGGTGGTGCTGGCGCCCATGCGAGGAATAACAAAGTCAGGCAAAGTTGTGGTTACACCGTCAATTAGAATGCTTTTGCCATCTTCGCGGGTGATAGTTAAATCAAATTGATCGGGAGAGAAAACTTGTAAATCGATACCTTCTTCTTTTGCTGCGGCCAGTAAACGCTCTACTTCGTAGGTCTCTTGTTTTAGTAATCCAGCACTGTCTTTATAAATGATCCAGCCACGCATGGTATTTCCTCTTGAGTATTGATCCGCAGCTCACAGAAAAAATAGGCTCACTACGTTATAGACGTTCACAGTCACTTATGATGATGAGAGTCTGCGGCAAAAGACGCGGAGTATGAGGTTCATCTGATGTGCAGTAAAACAAATAAATTTTATCGTCACGATAATATTATTTTTCATATCTCATTTTGGTTAATCAATAGTAGGTGTTTTTTTATTGCAATAAAGTATGTAACTACAAAAGGTATAATTGATAAGTTAATGTTAACTTAACGCGTTGTATTTTTAGTATTAAAGTTATTCATTCATAACTTTAATATATTTAATTTATTAACTGTAAGATTAATATGATAAATATTGAAAGTTTCGTTTTTGTTTTCGGTAACAAATTTATGCTTGCGATTTAATTTACTCTGATGTAAAAATAACAATATATTAACCTTTAGATCTAAAAGAGAGACAAATGAAAAGGGCTATTGCATTTATTGTTATCGTTCCGATCAGTGCTTTTTTGCTATATGAGTTCGTTATCTACAAAGAAAGCAATGTAACCCATTCGGTTCCTACGAGTGACGTTCAGTTATCGACTATAGCGCCTAAGTTAGGGGCTAAAACATCACCAGATATATCGTTACCAAGAGTTTTAGCTAAACCTAAAGTAGCTGTAAATCAAACACATGATGAATTTGATGCTATTAATCGACTCTCAGAGAAAGCAGAGCAGATTCTCAAAGCCTCAGGATTTTTGCCTACAGATTTACATAATGAGGTTTATATAGAATTTGACTTAGTTGCGCTCAGAAAGCTCAAGCAAGGCGATAATTTTGATCTAGCTATTCCACAAACCGCTGAAACCTTTAGCGCAGAGGTTACCAATGTAATTGCTGCTAGCAATGGTGATAAAAGTATTTTTGGCCGAGTGCTTGGTGCTGATGGGCGATTTCACACCACCGTGATGACTATTGGCGCAGACGCTATATATGGCCAATTAACTGCACCAAGCGGTAATTATGTATTTGAAGGTAAAGGGCAATATGGTTGGCTTGCGGCAAAGCGAGATCTTTATAAAAACCACATGGAACATCAAGTCACTAATCAACCCACATTAGAGCCAAGCAATGGTGAGGATCCGTTTGCACCAAAAGCAGAAGGTAATAACTTATAGAAATTTTTCAGAGCAGACTTTAACACAGTAATACAACACAACCTGACAAGGAACTACTATGAATAAACGACTAACTACTTTAGCTGCATTATGTGCATTAGGTATGACTGCAACTAGCCACGCCGCGACTATTGATATTGCGATTTTATATACAGATCAAGCGGCGGCCGCCACGGCAAACATTAATACTAAAATTAACCAGTATATTGCTTTTAGTAATCAGGTTTATAGCCAAAATGGTATTGATATTTCACTGCGTTTAGTAGGCAGCGAAAACTTAGGTAATCATGCAATTACACCTTCTAGCAGCTGGCTAAATTCAGTCACTAACAGTAGTTATATTCAAGGTTTACGCAATAGTTGGGGGGCAGATATGGTTGCGGTGCTTGGTACTGGTCAAAGTGCTGGCAGTAACCTAATTTCGTGTGGTATTGCGTGGGTTGGCAATGGCAGTAATGGTAATTTATATAGCTCAGTAAGTAACAGTATGTACAGTATTACAGCGGTAGATTGTGGAGCAACAACCTTTGTACATGAATTAGGCCACAATCAAGGCTTAGCACACTCTCGTAAGCAAGGTGATACATCAGGTGGTGTTTATGTTGATGGTATGGGCCATGGCGTACAAAATCAGTTTGCCAGTATTATGGCGTACCCTCATGTATTTGGTAGTGCCACGCAGTATGATTATTTTTCTAACCCGAACTGGAGTGTTAATGGTGTTCCTTACGGTGTAACTGGTGAATCGTTTGCATGGCGTACAGTAAATGCCACTAAAGACAGTATTGCTAACTTTAAATAGCGTTTATTTTTAGTGAACAGTTTTTCCCTTTTGAGCGCATTAGCGCTCTTTTTATTATTTAATTTAAAGCAGGCCAAAGTGTTGCGCCATCGCCATCGATTGCATTGAGTACTTTAATTCCCAGTACTTTGGCAATAAGTGGGTAAACATCTAAGTTATTTACTTCATCGATTACTAATGAATTTTTAAATGCTGGGCCATTGGCAATAAAGGTTGCCGCCATATCTTCGCTATAAGCATAGCCATGGGTACCTAAATAGCTTACTTTACCGGTATCAGCAAAACTTCTTGGTGCTGTGGTTTGTAAAATAATATCACCAGTTCGGCCATTGTTAGCATAGTGATAAAGCTTACGTTGTTCATCACTTAGTACGGTATAGCGCCCTTTTGCTGCTTTCGTTAAGTGTTGTTTATATGCTGTGATCTCAGCTTTTGTAGTGCCCTTATTAGCATAGATCAATACTCTCGGTCCGGTATTTTTAACCATAAACTTGTCGTCTTTCGGTAAGCTGCTGATAGCAATACTTTGGTTTGGCTCAACCGTACTCATACCATGATCGGAGACAATCACTAAGTTAACATTTTGCTCTAGTTCATTGAGGCGTTGCTGTAATTGCCCCATTAATACATCTACTTCTTTTACCGCTTGCTTGGTTTGCTCAGCATCAGGCCCATATTCATGGCCCATACTATCTACCAGTGAAAAATAACTAACAACTAATTGCGGACGCTGCGCTGCTGGCAATGTTAGCCATTGAATAATTTGATCAACACGATTTTGATAATCACTGTGTTTTGAATAATGGTAAAAGTAATCCGGCAGCATGCCATTAAATCGCGCATCCGATTCTGGCCAAAAATAAGCGGCTGATTTTAATCCCTGCATCGACGCCAAATTCCACAGTGGAATGCCATTGAACCATGTGCTGTCGTCTTTCCCTTTTCCCATGCTATAGCATTCATTTCTTTGTGTATCGCAAAAGCGGTTATCTACTACGCCATGATTAATTGGCAATAAACCAGTAATGATAGATATATGATTAGGAAACGTTTTAGTTGGATATACCGGGCGCATTTTAGTTGCGCGAACCCCCGATTTAGCTATTGCGGCTAAATTTTTAGCACCGTGTTTTTCGATGTAATCCCAGCGGAATCCATCAAGAGAAACAAGTACTACGGTATTACTTGCAGAGTTTTTATCGTCTTTAGCGTGGCTAAAAGAGCTATAAATGAGCAATGCTAATAACAGAAAAATTAAAATAGGCTTCATTGTATTACTACCTTATTAGTAATCAGAAAATAAACAAATACGTTACGATATGCTTATGTTTAATATGCAGTGTACCGCTATTTTATGACCGTGATAATTATTAATAGATAAATTTATGTGCGAATAGCAGTCATGGATATTAATTTAGTAAACAAGCTGTTAGATTAAAAGTAGACAATAAAAGGAGCGTCTATGATCGATTTCAGCAAAAAAATAACGTCAGCGCGTGAGCTGCGCTCAACCCCTAATTTACAGATGGCGTTAGAAAGCGATCGTGGCCGTATCATCAATAGTGCTGCAATTCGCCGCTTACAACAAAAAACGCAAGTGTTTCCGTTGGAGCGCAATGCTGCGGTACGCTCGCGGTTAACTCACTCCCTCGAAGTACAACAGGTTGGGCGCTTTATAGTGCAACGCATCTTTGCGAATTTAACGGCCAAACAACAAGCTGAATATGGCCTAACAGGGTTAGAGAGGCCGCTAGAAAGTCTGGTTGAAATGGCCTGCTTGATGCACGATATAGGTAATCCACCGTTTGGTCATTTTGGTGAAGCTGCGATTAATCACTGGTTTAACGCAAATTTAGCAACGCTTACCCCTCAGCGCTGCGCCGATCCACACACGGGAATTGGCTTAATATTTAAACATTTAGCACAAGATATTTGTAACTTTGAAGGTAATGCGCAAGGTATCCGTATTGTACACTCACTGTTATCACTTAATTTAACCTATAGCCAAACGGCTGGTATTTTAAAATACACGCGTCCGGCAAGTATGGCTAAAGAAGATATACCACGAACTAAAAATTATTTGATGAAAAAAGTAGGCTTTTACTACAGTGAAAAAAACTTTGTTGAAAGATTGCAAAAAGAGCTATTGATAGAGCCACAATGTCGCCACCCCGCCAGTTATATAATGGAAGCGGCTGATGATATTTCATATTGCTTAGCTGATATTGAAGATGCCGTAGAAAAGGGCATTATTACTGTTGAGTTATTATGCGATAAACTCAAACAGCATTATCAAAAAGTGTTAACTAATCTTACTATTGACGATGCAGAACATCAGCACGTGGTTGAAAAAGCAGTTAACTATGCCCTCGATAAGGCCGCTCAGCAACCTTATAACTTTAATAGCGAGTTTTTTATTTATCTACGGGTAACTCTACTCCACCCTCTGGTTAATTATGCGGCCAAACGTTTTATAGATAATATTGAAGCGGTTTATCATGGTGATTTTAATCAAGCCTTGTTAGAAGACCGCAGTCATTTACATGCTATAACCACCACTTTGAAACAAGTGGCGTTTGAATATGTGTTTTCACATAAGGAAGTCGGTAAACTTGAATTACAAGGCTATCGAATTATCAATGGATTACTTGATTGTTATAAGCCATTACTGCTGTTAAGTTATGATGACTTTAAACGGGTGATCAAAGGGGATGATCGTTTCTTAATTGAAACACGGTTGCTCAAAAAGCTTTCGAAAAAGCATTTAAATAGCTATTTACAAGCCATTGAAGCGATGCAAGCAGAACCCGATCATGTACTCGCTTATGAGTTTTATTATCGCTGTCGATTTATTCAAGATTATATCAGCGGCATGACAGATCAATTTGCTTACGATGAATACCGTACCTTGATGGTAATTGATTAGCAAAACACACTGCTAGATAAATTTGCGCACAACTATTAAACTGGGTTTATTGTGTTATTTTGTTTAATAGATTTATGATGGCTCACGTATTACGACTTTGCTTATTTATTTTATTTACTTTTAGTTTCAATAGCTTTGCTAAATACAGTGAAGCTATGTGCATTTTGTATAAACAACAAATGCAACAATACAGCGATAATACAAGTAGCCGTAGTTATCGAAATGCGGCAAAAGATTATAAAAACAACTGCAGTAACCCACCTCCAGCGTCTCAAGCGAAACCAGCACCTGTAGTGGTTGCACCAAAAACACATGTTGATAATAAAATAAAATCTACATTAGAGACGCAAAACTCGACTGTAAACCCCCTTGACAGCAATTCGTCAGTAGCCAAAAATGAGCCAGCAGAAGTTCAAAGGGAGGCGTCTGTAATTGTTGAAAATGTTGAAAATGTTGAGAATGCCCAAAGTATTGAAGTTGAGCAAAAGAGCAGCGCAGAAACCACAGTCGAACAGCCGCTTGGGCAAAACAATGATGTAGTTGATGCTACACCCGAAGCAGTAATAACAAGCGAACCTGCGACGATAAAGGTAACAGCCCCAGAACCAGTGCGCACTGAGTCGGATTCGTTATTAATGCCAAGTTTATTGTTGTTAGTAGTTTTATTATTAGCTGCAATGTTGCTGCTGCGCTTACGGGCTAACAAAAAAGCAGTTGAAACTGCACCGCTAATTCCTGCAACTGATGAGGCTTCAAGTACAGAAGCCGCTGAATCAAAACCAACCCCCGCAAAAGCTGAGCCCGTAGCAAGCGAATCCACTGTTGCGCCAAAAAAAGCGGTTATAGCAGAGCAAGTAGTGATTGCAACTCCACAAACTGAAGTGATAAGTGCAGACGATGTGAACGTAAAAGTTGAGCTAACGCAGCGGCTTTTTAAAAATGAGCATGATTTTAAAGAGCCTGAAGTGCGTATGTTTGATCCTGATGCGCCATTACCAGGTCAGAAGCCACAACAACCTAAAGACGTCATAAAGCCTGCGACGATAAATGTTGAAGCTGATCTTGAAACTAATTTAGAACCACACCAAACGACCACAACAGAGCTCGATAGCGAAGCTGAGCAATTACCTAAAATGGATGATGAAAACGTTATTCATTGCGCAACGAATGAAGTAGCAAATGAAATTGTCCATTCGGATGCTGTTAATAGTAGTGGCCAAGCGCTCACATCAGGCCTTTCGCAAACGAGGGAAGTTGAGCCATCAATGACCGTGGATGTTCAACCACAAGCTGATACTTTAACGGTAACTGACAGTGATGATGAAATAGCACAGGCGCTTGCGGCATTAAACGATGAATTAGCAGCAGAGCAGCATAGTGCATCAGAGCAAGATGAAAGAGATAATATATCTGGCGCATTTGTAGCAGATCCAAATCAGAGTAAAGCTAACCCATTTGCTAATTTATCACTCGACCCCACTTGGGATCCAAATTCAAAAGAAAAGCCGACGATTGTCCCGAAAAAAACAGTGCCAAAATCAGCCAAATTAATTGCAGCACAGGAGCGTGCAAAACAGTTAAAAACTGACGATTAATATATTAATTGTCGCTGGAGATTGATTATCCAAAGCTCAGACTATTTCGTTTAGTAGCAGCCTGCTCTGGGCTGTTACTTGCTGCTATAAATTACTTTGTTTGTATGAGTTAATATTACGAACCGCTTCACCCTTTTAGCATGTCGCCAACTAAAAAATAAAATCACAACGGTAATAAACAAACAAATACAGACAATCCCCATTAATGAAGAAGCATGTTGTAATAAGCTTGTTTGGGGGAGTGACTTTACGTTTTGAGTAGCTAAACTAATCGATTGCATGCCTTTTCTGGGTAGGATGATTTCATAGACATGATCATTAGGTTGTACTTCGGCACGTTGTAAGTTGCCCGCTGTTTGCCATTGTAACTCAAACTGTTGACGTTTTTTTCGCTGATGCTCCGTACACCAAAGTGCATTAATGGTGGCGTTTTCTTTAGTTTTACAGCGCGCTGGCAACTCATAAAAATTGCGCCATGCAGTCTGTTTTGCCGTGTTGTTATATGAGTGTAGATAAAAACCAGCTGTTATTGGTGATTCAATTATATTCACGAAGCTGTCTTTATCGGTTGATGTTGTGATGTTTTCTCTGCGATTACAAAAATCAGCTAGTCGAGTGAATAGTGTTGTGTCAGGTTGTTCTAATTGCGGTTGTGTCAAAGGGGAGTAAACAGCGGATGCAGTACATAGCGGGCTGAAACTGAGGGAGATTAATATAAAAATCCATTTTTTCATTAGTTACGTCCTGTAAAAGATGAACGTACAGCCTACCATTATTTTTTGTTATTGCAAACTTTATAGGTACAACCAAATAAGACGGTAACCGTTAAAAGCTTATATTTGGCTTAAAAGCACATGAAAAAATTATTATTGATTCTAAGTGTGTCAGTACATTGTTGTTAGTGGGATGATACACAATCCCAAGTAATGGTGGTTTTATTAGACCTAATACGAATCTATTTGGTTAGGGTAAGATATTGAAAAATAAAGTGTCAATATTAAAACCGTTAACCAGCGTTGGGTAAACGGTTTTAAAAATGCTTTAATGCATGTCTAAGTAGTAATAGAGCATTGTGAAAGGTAAATTATTAGTTTACGTTTAGCGTTTTTGTGCCACATAACCACTAAAACCAAGTGTTTTAAAATACAACTTGCCACTATTGAAGCCTGTTTCATCGAGTAAGTCGGCAAGACGAATTCTATCAAGTGGGAAAAACTCATGCTCAAAATTATGCTGCATGCGCTCTACCCCTGTTTCAGTTAAGCCTAATTGTTTGCTGAGTATCAATTGGGCATCACGCTCAAAAAGTGTTTCTGGACGCATTAAATCGGCTAAATATAATTGCCCATGTGCTTTTAGCTGTGTGCTAATTGCTTGCAACATGGCTTTTTTATCGCCGTTATCTGCCACAAAGTGCATCACTAATAAGCATAATGCGGCATCCGCTTGTTGTTTAAGTTCGGATGGCGAGCCTAAGTGTAAAGTAACCCGTTCGCTGATCCCAAGCTCAACAAATCGTTGCTTTGCGATATCGAGCATGTCTTGTGAGGTATCTTGTGCAGTAAAATGCCACTTAGGCTGCAAGGCAGCAAGGAGGGCGACTTCTTTACCGGTACCGGCGCCTATTACCAAAATATGCGCTTCATCGCCGAGCGTTGCTTGTAGTTGCGCTGCGGTACTGCTGTGCAGCAATTCATACCCCGGTACTAAACGAGGAATGCGAGAATCATACTGCGTTGCTTCGTCTTGTGTAAATGTTGGCATTACTATTCCTTAAATAATTGTAACAGTCGAATAGCCACCAGGTTTCTTGGCGACATGAACTTGGGTAGCAACCCGTTCTGTCATTTGAGATACATGGGAGATCACGCCCACTTTGCGCCCCTGCGCTTGTAATGAATCAAGTGCATCCATGGCAATGCTTAATGTTTCACTGTCTAACGTACCAAAGCCTTCGTCAATAAACAAAGAGTTAATACTTACTTTATTGGATGACAAAGATGCAAGGCCCAGCGCAAGTGCCAACGAGACTAAAAACGACTCGCCGCCGGATAAGGTATTAACTGAACGTTGCTCATCAGCCATGTCCTTATCAACAATGGCGATATCCAAGGTTTGCTCAATAGCTGTAAGTTCATAGCGTTTGTTTAACGTTCGTAAGTGGCTGTTTGCATAGTGTAATAATATTTTTAGCGTTTGCGTTTGTGCTAAGTTACGCATGGTTTTACCCGTTGCATCACCCAAGACTTTATTAAGTACATGCCATTGCTCGACGTGTTTTTGCAAGGTTGCCAATTCAGTTTGTTTGCCTTGCAGCGCCTGACGGTTTTGATTGTGCTGTTCAAGTACAGTATTGGTTGCAAGCTGTGCTTTGTGCTGCGCAGCTTGCTGATCGTTTAAATTGGCTAACTGTTGAATAAGCTCAGCATGGCTTTGCTTAGGTTTATCGCTGTTTTGATGCTGTAAGTAAGCGTGTTTGTGCTGCTTTAACGCGGCATTTTCATCTATTAAAGCTTGCGCTAATTGTTCATGTTGCTTTAAATGCGTTTTAATTTCATCGCTACTTAGTGTTAGTAAAATTGTGACCTGTTCGTGGCTTGCATCGCTGTAGCGGCTTTTAAATTCAGCAAACCATTGATTATAGCGAGTATCGAGGTCGGCTTGTTCTTGCGCATTTTCAAGTAGCCGTTGCTCGAGGCCTTGCAGCGTTATCGCGTGCTCGTCGCGTTGTTTTATCGCGTTATCGTGCGCTTTTTGGCTGTGCTGAAGCTGTGCTTGGCATTGCTCTTGTTGAGCAGCTAGCTTCGTTTGGTAGTCGTCAGCACTAATGTGTTCATTATTAAATAGCGCTAAGCGCTCACTTTGCGAGCTGCTATGTTGTTGCTGTGCTTTGGCTAAATCATCTTTTAGGTTTTTTAAGATTTGCTCTGTATCACTGATCAGCGGTGTAAACTGCTGCATCTGTTGGTCAGCGCTATCGAGTTGTTTTTGCGCTTGCTCAAGCTGCTCTTGGTTGTGCTGATATTGCTCAACTTGCTGGTTTAACTCAATTAAATTAAGCGAATTATTTTGCAGTTGTTGCCAAAATTGAGCCTCTTGAAATTGTGAACCAAGGGTCGCGGTTAGCTCATTAATTTGTGTGCTTAGCTCACTTAGCTTGCTATTGAGCTGGCTTTGTTGATTGCTTAGTTCAAGGTGGCGTGTATGTAACTGTTGTTGAGCTTGCTGCTCATTTTTAAAGATACTTTGCAGTTGGTTTACCTGCTCTTGCAAGTTGCGCTGTTGTTTTTGTGTTGCATAATACTGTGTTTTTTGTTCATTGAGCGCAATGTAACTGGCCTCCAATTGCTCTGAGGTTAAGTCATTAAGTTCAGTACGGGCCGCTTGCATGGTATGTTTTATTTCAAGCTGTTTAGTCTGTGCAGTCTGTACCGCTTGGCTGTGTTGTGTGTGTTCAGCAACGAGCACAGCATGCTGAGTTTGATGCGAGTGAAGCTCTGCTAGGGCATTTTCGTAGTGCTGTTTTGCAGTTTTATAGTCATTTTCAAAAGCAGCGATCAAGTTAGTTAATTGCTGATCTGCGAATGGGTGTTCGGTTGCTCCACATACCACACAAGGTTCATTTGGCGTAAGTTGAGCACGTAAATGTTCGACACTTTCGCTGGCACGCAAGCGAGCTTGATTTAGTGCGTATTCACTGTGTTTAAGCGTTTGTTCTCTTGTTACAAGGTTCTGGGTTAGCGTTGTTTGTGTTTGCTCGCCCTGACTTAGTTTGCTTGCAATAACACTTTGTTGTTGCGTGCTTTGCTTTAGCTCTTGATTAAACTGTTTGTAACGTTCGCGTTGCTCTTTTAAGTAATCGATACTTTTAAGTTTGGCATCACATTGCTCAATATTAAATTGGCCGTGTTGCTTGTTGAGTTGATCAAGCTTTTGTTGTTCGCTTAAAAGTGTTTGTTCGCTTAGCGTCAGTTTTTTAGTTTGTGTTTCCAGCTGCTCGTTTTGCCGTATAAGCTCAGCTGCTAACTGTGTACTTTGTTCAGTCGTTGTTGCAAATTGCTGCTTAGCGTGCAAAAACTGATTAAAGCTATGCTGATAGTAATTCCAATCACTCGCTAGTTGCTTAAGTTGACTATGCTGGTTTAGCCATTGCTGGTGTTGCTCGGAATGTTTTTTTGCTTGTTGATGACTTGCTTGGCTTTGTTTAAATTGCTGCTGTAAATGAGTAAGTTGTTTTTGCTCTTTTTCATTTTGCCTTGTAATGCTGGTTATTGTTTGTGTTTGCATCGCAAGTTGATTGTCTAGCTCACGCGCTTTAGCAATGATTGGTTCTGCGCTTTTTTGCTGTTGTTTCGCCCTTTGCAAGCTCTCGTTGTGCTTTTCAAGTGCGCTGGCAAGATCAGTAATGAGTGCCATATGATCGATACTCTTTAAATCATTTACCTTGGTATTTAGTTCATTATTTTGCGCCGTTAAGCTTTTAAAGCGATTGCGATTGTCTTTAATTTCCAGTGCACTTTGCGCTTGTTTAGCCTGTTCACTTTGTGTTGCAATGGCTTTAAGCGCTGTACTGGCTTGTTGTTGATTTTGTTGTGCTAGATTAAGTGCTTGCTCTAAGCTATTGGCTTGCTTATACCAGTTTATACCCTGCTCGATGCCAGCTAAGGTTTTTGTAGTATCTTCAATTTGCTGTTTTAAATCATCAAGTAGTTGAGTTTTCGCGGCAAGTTCTTCGTCAGTGAGTAAGGTATAACTGGCTAAACTGGCTTTGAGCAATTCGAGTTTATTTAGCTGTTCTTTATGGCGCTCAAAAATACGTTTACCAATCAAGCTAAATTTATCTGTGCCAGTTAAGCATTCTAAAAGCTGGGCTCGTTCATCACCCGTGGCCTTTAAAAATGCCGCAAACTCATGTTGCGCTAATAATACCGCCCGCGAGAATTGTTCAAAGTTGAGCCCTATTTTACTTTCGACTTCTTTTATGGTGTTGCTTTTATCAGCTATTAGCGTTTCGTCTGGCAAAGTATAGAGGCTGTGCTCAGCTACTTTTAACTTGCCGGTTATTTTTTTATGAGTTCTTTGAATGGTATAGCACGCGCGATAGAGCTGTTTATCTTGGCCTAAAAAATCGACCTCGGCAAAACCTTCCCATTTACCCTTACGTAATAAGTTACGTGGGTCATTTAACTTTATACTGTCACCATTAAAATCTATTAAGTTACCTTTATCACCTCTTAATCGAGCTGTTTTGGTATAAAGGGCTAAGCAAATCGCATCTAAAAAAGTGCTTTTTCCTGCACCGGTGTCGCCCGTTATGGCAAATAAACCAGCATCCCTTAACGGTGCTTTGGTAAAGTCGATTTCGGCGTCAACAATTGAGGCTAAGTTATGGATACGTACTGCGGTTATTTTCATAGCTGTTCTTGCTCCGCAAGTTCGCTTATTACATCGTTTAAAAGGGTTTTTAGCTCATCCGGGACAGCTTGCCCCGCCATGTCTTTGTTATTGGCAAACGCTTGCTCTAATAACATTTGCGGGTTGAGCATCTCGACTTGGCTTAAATCTTCAAAGACAGTTAAACGCTGCTCTTTATTTTGCTGACGAACGCGTTCTATGCCACAAAAGCGCACTTCTTTGTTCTCTAGTGCTTTTTCAATTTGCTCTCGAAAAGTTGTATCGGTATCCCCTGCACTGAGCTTTACTCTTACATACGGAGCTTGGCTATATTGGCTTAGGTCTAGGCTCGATAGTTGTTGGCATAATTGTTCAAGAGGTACGCACTCTCCTTCAGGTAATAGAATCACTTCTGTTGGGCGAGGAATGTAAAGGGGGTTTACAGTCACTGCAATCGTATCATCAGTGGTGGTTGTAAACTCAGCAACACATACTTGGTGTTTATAGTTGCGCTCTGAAAACGACATCGGCATTGGTGTACCGCTATAGCGGATTGTCTCGGACTTTGCGACTATTTGCGCTTTATGCAAGTGGCCCAGCGCAACGTAATCAGCATGATTGCTAAACACGTTTGCTGTGACTGATTCTTCTCCGCCAATTATCAAATTTCGCTCAGAATCACTGGAGATATCGCCGCCCTTGGCATGTAAGTGCCCCATCACTATCAGCGGCGTTGCTGCAGGCTTATCAATGAGCGCATGATCAATACTTAGCTGGTACGCCTTAGCTATGCCTTGAGCGTAATCGTGACCGTTTTCAGTGTGACTAAGCGAACTAACATCACTGGCACGTAAAAATGGCATTGCAACGATATGAGCTGTTACAGAGTTGCTATTTAAACGCAGTACCACATCTGCAGGGCTGTTTGCATCAAAACGGCCTACGACCTGAGTATCAAACTGTGCAAGCAGGGGCTGGGCGGCCATTATGCGATTTGCAGAATCATGATTACCGGCAATAAGTACTATTTGTAATGCAGGGCATTGTTTTTTGGCATCTTTTATAAATTGGTAGAGTTGATTTTCACTGCTAGCAGGTGGGGTAGCTGTGTGATAAATATCACCAGCGACTAACAGCAGATCTATTTGTTGTGTGACGAGCGTGTCTATCAGCCAACTGAAAAACACCTGATGCTCTTGGCAGCGATTGTGTTCGTAAAATTGTTGGCCTAAATGCCAATCTGAGGTATGTAAGACTTTCATGTCACGCTCTTAAAAAACAGTTAAGAGCGTCAATATACCCAAGCTAAATTAAGATGCAAGGGCACAAGCTGAATCTTTAACTTGTTAGGTTATACCAAGCAAAGATCACCATGGGTAAAGCTAACAATGCCAGCACTAATGGTACTTTGAGTGCTTTGGTTTGTTTGGCCTGCAGTACTTTTAACGCATTCGTTTCGTTACAGGCAGCTACTTTATCAATATAAAAATAACCTGAATCTAAATACTGTTTACAACTTTGTTCATCTGCTGGAATTGCAATTACTTCTTGTTGTTTTTTTAGGATATAAAAATCCATATGCCCACCGCATTTTACTAGTATGTTGAAACACTTTCGAGGAGAAAAGCGATGCTTTTAACCCCCTCAAATCAAAAAAGTGGGCGATTTTAAATACAAATGACTATAAAGGTCAACTAAAGAATTCATTATTTAGCCATTAATACAAAAATAGCCGAAATTAAGCTAAAAGTTATGCTTATAACCACCAAACTACTGCATAAAACAAGCCACTTTTTACGTTTTTTACTATGTTTTGGAAAGCGATCGAGTGCGTCGTTTTTATCGCAAGCCGCAACGACTTCAACAAACTCGAAGCCCCGCTTTTGATATTCATTTAGTTGCTCAGTCTGAGCTGGAATTGCCGCAACACTATTATCTTTTTTTACAATGTAAAATTTCATTGGTTACCCCTGCAAGCTGTCAGCTAGCTTATTCAATACTATGGTAAGAGGGTTTACTACTCATCGTTTAGGTTAACGTGTTTACAAATTGTAAAGCTAACTGTAATAGACTTGCATTAATTAAGCCTGAATTTCGTACAAAAGTTGCTGTAAACCCCCTTTACAATAATTGCCTTGTTGTTAATCATCAGTATTTAAGAATAAGTTATTTTTTACCCTATAAATGCGGCGGTTTATCGCTATTTTATTGAATATATCTGACTATTTTGACAAAGTATGCTTACGAAAAATTAACAGGATTAATTATGAAAAAAGCAGTTGTAACTTTAGGGGCTATATTTTTACCGTTAGCTCTCTCAAGTACTGTCATGGCTTCTGCAGTTGAGCAAACAAAAGGCAGTTATGTTGATAAGTTTCGCCAACTCGATGAAGTGCTGCCTACACCGAATGTTTATCGCAGTGCAGCAGGTGAACCTGGTGAAAAATACTGGCAACAGCATGTTAATTACGACATCGATGTAAAGCTTGATGAAAAAGCGCGTCGCTTAACAGCAAGTCAAACCATAGAGTATAAAAATAATTCACCACACACACTCAAGTATTTATGGTTGCAACTCGATCAAAATATTTTTAAAAGTGACTCTATTGCAGAACGTACTGCTACATTTAATGGTTCTGCCTTGCAGGGAGATCCACAACCCAAAGCAACTAAATTAAGTTTAAGCCAGCTACGTCGTCAACAATTTATGAGTGACAATGAACTTGGCTTTACAATTGCTAATGTTAAAGATGACAACGGTAAAGAATTAAAAGTCACAGTTGTTGATACACTAATGCGTATTGACTTAAATGAACCACTGAAACCAGGCAAAGACACCGAATTCAGCATGGACTTTGCTTTTAACATCGTTGAAGAAGATGCCGTTGGCGCTCGCTCTGGTTACGAGCATTTTGAAAAAGATGGCAACGATATATTCTTACTTGCTCAATGGTTTCCACGTTTAGCTGCTTATACAGATTACGAAGCATGGACTAATAAAGCCTTTTTAGGCAGTGGTGAGTTTACGCTAGAATTTGGTGATTATGATGTTGAGATCACTGTTCCTGCCGATCATATCGTCTCAGCAACGGGTAAGCTTGATAATGCTAGTAGCGTGCTGACCCGTACTCAGCGAAACCGTTTAGAACAAGCCAAAAATACAAAGCGTCCAGTATTTATCGTTACTGAAGATGAAGCCTTAGAAAATGAAAAAGAAGGCACAGACAAGACCAAAACATGGCACTTTAAAGCGGAAAATGTGCGTGACTTTGCATGGGCGTCGTCGCGTAAATTTATGTGGGATGCAAAAGGTTACCAACAAGGAGGTAATGATCAGCCATTAGTGATGGCTATGTCATTTTTCCCCAAAGAAGGTGGCGATCTATGGAAGAAGTATTCGACCGAAGCAATCGTACATACAATGGAAGTTTATTCGCGCTTTTCATTTGATTATCCATACCCTGTTGCGCAGTCAGTCAATGGTCCAGTAGGCGGTATGGAATACCCAATGATCACATTTAATGGCCCACGAACTGAGTTACAGGATGACGGTTCGCGTACTTATTCACAAGCTGAAAAGCGCTTTTTAATTGGCGTGGTGATCCACGAGGTTGGTCATATTTATTTTCCTATGGTGGTGAACTCTGATGAGCGCCAATGGACTTGGATGGATGAAGGTTTAAACAGCTTTTTAGATGGTGTTGCTGGGCGTGAATGGGATCCAACTATTCCATGGGGGGTTGAACCGCGTGACGTTGTTGCCTACATGAAGTCTGAAAATCAAGTGCCGGTAATGACTCAGTCAGACAGCGTACTGCGTTTAGGGCCTAATGCTTATACCAAACCTGCGGCCGCACTAAATATTTTGCGTGAAGTGATTTTAGGCCGTGAGCTGTTTGATTTTGCGTTTAAAGAGTACGCCCAGCGTTGGAAGTACAAGCGCCCTACCCCTGCTGATTTTTTCCGTACCATGGAAGAAGCATCAGGTGTTGATTTAGATTGGTTCTGGCGTGGCTGGTTCTATAGCACTGATCATGTTGATATCTCGCTCGATAAAGTCTATCAATTACGTTTAGATACTAAAAATCCTGATATAGATTTTAATCGCCTACGTGATATTGAAGCGGCTAAACCTATGCCACTATTTGTGGAACGCAATAAGGCTGAAGCTAAAAAGCTATGGGTTGAAGAAAACTCCGACGTAACTGATTTCTACGATGAAAACGACCGCTTCACTGTTACTAACAAAGAGCGCAACTCGTATAATAAATTTTTAAAAGGCTTAGAGCCATGGGAGCGTAAAGTACTCGATCGCGCAGTTGCAGAAGATAAAAACTATTACGTGCTTGAATTTTCGAATTTAGGCGGCCTAGTAATGCCAATTTTACTTGAGCTTACCTATGAAGATGGTACTAAAGAAGATCGTATGATACCTGCCGAAATCTGGCGTCGCAACCACAAACATGTGCAAAAACTTATTATTACTGATAAGAACAAGCCTTTGGTATCTGTAACGGTTGATCCTCGTTGGGAAACTGCAGACGTAGATGTTGAAAATAATAACTACCCTCGTCGTATTATTCCTTCACGTATTGAAGTGTATAAAAAAGAGCAAAGTAAAGCCAAAGTCAGCCGCGATATCATGCATGATATTAAAACTGAACTAAAAACAGATGACGAAAAAGATGACGCTAAGGAACAAGAATAATGCGTTTTATGCTTATTATTCTTGCTTTTATAGTTGCTATGCCTGCGACGGCACATCAACTTAAAGCATCAGTAACTACTGTTTTATTCAATAAACGTACTAGCAATATTGAGCTAATGCATCGTTTTTATTTACATGATACCGAGCATGCTGTGGAGCATTTATTTGCCGGTGGCGCCGATATTATTAGTAATAAAGAAGATCAACAACGCTTTGTAGATTACATCGAATCACATGTTGCTTTACAAACACTCGATGGAGAGCCGCTAGTGTTGAAAGAAGTGGGTGCGCAAGTTGATGGTAAGTTTTTTTGGGTTTACCAAGAAGCACCGATCCCAAAGGATATTAAAGGTATCCGTATGAGTCACGGCGCGCTGCGCGATTTATGGCCTGCGCAAGTGAATATGGTTAATGTTGAAGGTAAAGGCAAAGTGAAAACACTGCACTTTACCCAAGATGACACTTGGCTAGAAGCGCGCTTTGAACCAGCTAATACAGCGGTAGAGCAAACAAAGTAGGCAAGTTTAATAGTCCCCCAACCGACGCGCACAGTGGTTTTGTGCGCGTTTTTTATTAATTTTTAATTAAATACGAATATGTTTCTTTTCATATCCAATTGCTTAAACTATCTTAAAGTAAGTAATTTGGATGAAAATTAAATCATATACAAGGAGTGGTATGAACACGTATCAAAGTGCAGTAGCTGGGGTTATTTTTGATTTAGATGGCACCTTAGTATCATCTGAACTTGATTTTACTCTTATCAAAGCTCAAGTCGGGTGTCCTGACGAGCTTGATCTACTTAGTTTTATTGATGGTCTTCCTTCGCCTTACATGCGTGAGGAAGCAATGAATATTGTCCATCAACATGAGCTTATAGATGCTCAACATGCAACGTTGTTACCCGGCGTAGCGCAAGCTATCGCGTGTTTAAAAGAGCAAGCAATACCAATGGCAATCGTGACTCGCAATTACGATCGCGCTACTGCGCTGAAATTAAAAAATAATCCGTTGCCAATTCAAACAGTACTCACGCGTAGTGATGCCCCCCCTAAGCCAGATCCGAGCGCTTTGAATGCAATTGCAACGTTATGGGGAATAGATCAGCAACACATACTTTATGTTGGTGATTATCTTTATGATATCCAGGCTGCACATAATGCCAATATGCGTGCTTGCTTATATGCACCGAGTGATGTGCCTGCATATGCAGATCAAGCTGATTATATTCTGCACCATTTTTCTGAATTGCCTAACTTAATAAATAATTTAGGACAAACACGACAATCACGTATTTTAAATGTCTCCATTTAAAGGTATTAAATATGTTATGTTAAATAGTGCGTTGTTTAACTTTTATAAACATGAGTACTGTCAAATGAAATGTCATAATTATGATTTTGCAGTCATTTAATCACTAGCTCAATATCGCGCTAATTGTTAAAATGTTGCCAATATCGAGTTTCCAATAGAGGCATAAGATGGGCAGAGCATTTGAAGTACGTAAAAGCTCCATGGCGAAAACAGCCAATGCTAAAACCAAAGTTAATTCTAAGTACGGTAAAGAAATTTACGTAGCAGCAAAAAATGGTGAACCTGATCCAGAAGTAAACCAGTCGCTAAAACGCTTAATCGAACGCGCAAAGCGAGATCAAGTACCAGCACATGTCATCGAAAAAGCGATAGAAAAAGCTGCTGGCGGAGCTGGTGAGGATTATGCAACAGCCCGTTACGAAGGCTATGGCCCAGGTAACTGTATGGTGATTGTTGACTGTTTAACAGATAACCCAAATCGTACTATTAAAGATGTTCGCTTACCGTTTACTAAAACTGATTCAAAAATAGGTACGCCAGGCTGTGTAGCACATATGTTTGATCATTTAGCTGTACTTGGCTTTAGTGGTGACGATGATGAAGTGGTACTTGAAGCTTTAATGATGGCTGATGTTGATGTAACCGATGTAGAAGTTGAAGATGGCAAAGTATCGGTTTTTGCTCCACATACCGAATATTACAAAGCAAAAACAGCATTAGAAGAGGCGTTTGAAGGTATTATTTTTGAAGTTGACGAAATCACCTTTGTACCACAAGTGCATATAGAAATTAATGATGCTGATGTTATCGCTAATTTTGATAAATTTATTGCAATGTTGGAAGATTGTGACGACGTACAAAACGTTTATCATAACGCCACGGTAGTGAATTAGGCTGAAGTTATAAAGTTAGCAAGTTAGTAGTTTCGAGAAGATACAAAAGCGCATTTCATTGTTGGAATGTGCTTTTTTGTTGTTGATAGCTTATTTTTCTGAATGCTGATTATTCAGGAAAGTTATGGTTAAAGGATAATTTAAGCAAAAAAAACCAGCCCGAGGGCTGGCAATATGACACTAACAAACTCGAAGGGGAGCTATTGTTGCGCTTTATATTTTATACGAAACGCATGCAATAATGGTTCAGTATAACCACTGGGTTGTTTAACTCCTTCTAATACAAGGGCTAATGCAGCTTGATATGCAATACTTTGTGCTAAGCTTTGCACTGAATCGGCCATATTAACATAAGCCGGATCCCCTTCATTTTGGCCATCCACTACTTTTGCCATTTTCGCCATAGTAGTTTCTATTTGTGCCTGCGTGCATACCCCATGCTGCAACCAGTTAGCCATATGTTGGCTTGAAATACGCAGTGTAGCCCTATCTTCCATTAATCCTATATGGTTAATGTCAGGCACTTTAGAACAGCCTACACCTTGATCAATCCAACGTACTACATAACCTAAAATACCTTGAGCATTGTTATCCAGCTCTGCCTGAATATCTTCTTTGCTCAAACTATTAGGATCAACCATCAAAGGCGGAGTTAATAGTTCTGTTAAACTAGCTTGTTGTCGCTGGGCAATCGCTTTTTGACAGGCAAACACATCAACGTCATGATAGTGCATAGCATGTAAGGTGGCTGCAGTAGGGGAGGGCACCCAGGCAGTGTTAGCGCCTGCTTGCGGATGGGCAATTTTTTGCTCCATCATCAACGCCATTTTATCGGGCATTGGCCACATACCTTTGCCTATTTGTGCGCGACCACTTAACCCGGTTTGCAAACCGATATCGACATTTCTGTCTTCATAAGCATTGATCCAAGGTTGTTGTTTAATGGCTGCTTTTGGTAATACTACACCTGCTTGCATTGAGGTATGAATTTCATCACCTGTACGGTCTAAAAAGCCAGTATTGATAAATACCACACGTTGTTTAGCAGCATTAATACAGGCTTTTAAGTTCACCGATGTACGGCGCTCTTCATCCATAATGCCCATTTTGATGGTGTTTTTGGGTAACTGTAAAAGCTGTTCAATACGACTAAATAATGTATTGGTAAAAGCAACTTCTTCAGGACCATGCATTTTCGGTTTGACGATATTGATACTGGCTGCAGTTGAATTTTTTACCGGGCTATTGCCATTTAAGTCATGCAGTGCAGCAGTGACCGTGATCATTGCATCCATGATACCTTCAAATACGTCGCGGCCTTGGCTATCTTGAATCGCAGGGTTTGTCATTAAATGGCCAACATTACGCACAAACATCATACTACGCCCTTTTAGACTTAGCGGTTTCCCATCAATACCTGAATAACTGCGGTCTTTAGCGAGTGTACGCTCAATCGTTTTGCCATCTTTTGTGAATGACTCAGCGAGAGTTCCTTTCATTAAGCCTAACCAATTTTGATAAACTTGCACTTTATCTTCGCCGTCAACGGCGGCAACGGAGTCTTCACAATCCATAATGGTGGTAAGTGCAGCTTCGAGGAGGACGTCTTTTAAGCCCGCTTTGTCGGCTGCACCAATGCTATGATTATGATCTATTTGTAGCTCTATATGGAGGCCATGACTGAGTAATAAAATTGCACTGGGGTTTTGTGCTTCACCTTGAAAACCAATAAGTTGCGCTGGTTGTTTTAAGCCTGTTTGTGAGCTATCACGTAAGGTGATGATGAGCTGGCCATTAACTACCGAATAATTAGTACTTTCAATATGTGAGCCATTTTCAAGTGGTAACGCTTTATCTAAAAACTGCCTTGCGTAGGCCATTACTTTAAAACCGCGAACAGGATTATAGTTGCTGCCTTTTTCAGCGCCATCTTCTTCGCTAAGTACATCAGTGCCGTATAAGGCATCGTATAACGACCCCCAGCGTGCGTTAGCGGCATTAAGTGCAAAGCGTGCATTACTTACTGGCACAACCAGCTGAGGGCCAGCTGTGCGGGCTATTTCAGGCTCAACATTTTCTGTCTCAATGCAAAAATTATCGGGCTCAGGGACTAAATAACCAATGTCAGTTAAAAACTGTTGGTATTGCGCTGCATCCCAGTGTTTATTTGCTAGGTGATAGCTATCAATTTGGTGTTGTAGGTCTTCACGCTTGACTAATAATGCACGGTTAAGCGGACTAAGGTCATCAATAATTTCAGCAAATCCTTGCCAAAAGTGTTGTTCGCTAATACCTGTACCGGGTAGCAGTTGCTGGTTAACAAAATCGGCTAATTGGTTATCTACGGTTAATCCAAATTGGCTGTGAGAGAGTGTCATAATCGATATCCTTTTAAACGGTCGCGGTGCTATTGACTGCATGTGAGCAATCTTTTGTTAACCATAACCTAAAAATAAGCAATAGGTGTTCTTTTAGCCATTCACTAAATATATAGCCAGCATAACAACTATAAATTTACTAAATCCAATAAATCGGCCTAATGTTGATTTAAGCGCTACAGAGCATTAACTCTTAGCCTCTCACACAACCATATAAATAAAATTTAGTTTTAACCCGTTCAGAGGATTTTTTATTATGACTACTTATCAACGTGAAACCGATACTTTAGCTACACTTTGTCAAGCACAAGGTAAAACATGGCAAGCAATTAATCCTGAATACGCAAGTCGTATGCGTTTGCAAAATCGTTTTCGTACGGGATTAGACATCGCTCAGTTTACAGCTGACATCATGCGTGAAGATATGGCTGCATATGATGCTGATACCAGCCAATACACACAATCGCTTGGTTGCTGGCATGGTTTTACTGCCCAACAAATGATGATGGCGATTAAACGTCACCAAAAAACCACTAAGCGTAGCTACGTATACCTAAGCGGTTGGATGGTTGCTGCGCTGCGCTCTGAGTTCGGCCCACTACCGGATCAAAGTATGCACGAAAAAACCTCAGTACCGGCGTTGATTGAAGAAATTTATACTTTCCTAAAACAAGCCGATGCTCGTGAACTTGACCATTTATTTAAAGACTTAGATAACGCCAAAGCAACTGGTGGTGATGTACAAGCGGTACTTGATAAAATAGATAACTTTGAAAGTCATGTGGTGCCGATCATCGCAGATATTGATGCTGGTTTTGGTAATGAAGAAGCAACCTACTTACTCGCTAAAAAAATGATTGAAGCGGGGGCATGTGCTATCCAAATCGAAAACCAAGTTTCAGACGCGAAGCAATGTGGTCACCAAGCAGGTAAAGTAACTGTGCCACACGAAGACTTTTTAGCAAAAATTAACGCCGTGCGTTATGCCTTTTTAGAACTGGGTATTGATAACGGTATTATTGTCGCACGTACTGACTCACTTGGTGCCAGCTTGACCCAAAAAGTGCCGGTATCACAAACACCTGGCGACCTTGCTAGTCAGTACAATGCGTTTTTAGAAACCACACCAATTAACGGTGTTGAAGATTTAAATGAAGGTGATACGGCAATGAAGCTGAACGGCCAACTATGCAAGCCGACTCGCCTTGATAATGGTTTATACCAATTCCGCGAAGGCACAGAAAAAGACCGTGTTGTACTAGATTGTATTACCAGCTTGCAATCGGGTGCTGATTTACTGTGGATTGAAACTGAAAAACCACATGTAAAACAAATTGCTGAACTGGTTAATCGGGTTAAAGAGCAAGTTCCTGACGCTAAACTGGTTTATAACAATTCACCTTCTTTCAACTGGACATTGAAATTCCGCGAGCAAGTTTATCAACAGTGGTTAGACGAAGGTAAAGACTTATCTGCTTATCCAAGCATTGATGATAATAAGGCGCTAATGGCACCAGAGATGGATGCAACTGAACTTGCAGTCGCAGCAGATGAGTTAGTACAAAACTTCCAACGTGATGGCGCGCGCGAAGCTGGTATTTTCCACCACTTAATTACGCTACCGACCTATCACACGGCTGCATTGAGCACTGATATTCTGTCAGAAGGCTACTTTGGTGACTTAGGTATGCTGGCTTATGTACGTGATGTGCAGCGTCAAGAAATTCGCCGCGAACAAGCATCCGTTAAGCATCAAGACTTAGCAGGTTCTAACATGGGAGATACCCATAAAGAGTACTTCTCAGGTGAAAATGCGCTTAAAGCTGGCGGCGAAGCAAACACTATGAACCAGTTTTAACATAACAGTCCAACTCAACAATGTTACCAAGGGCCGCAAGGCCCTTTTTTTGATGCTAGCAATTACAGAGGATATACAGCTTTACACTTGCTAACTTTACCGCTCAGATCAGATTTTAACTAAGGCTTGGATCAGTATTTAACTAGCATCAGATTTATTTTCAATTTTTGGATCAGAGTTTAATCAAGTGAATTTTTTGGCGGTATTTTTTATCAATTTAGCGATTTAATCAGCTTTTAGCTCTTTGGAAAGGGGGGATTTTGATAAAAATGGCCGTTATTAGCCATTAATCAGAAAATATAAACCGATTTTTTACCAACTCTAACCGACTACAAACCACTTTTTTACCAACTTAAACGCCATAAACAGTGACTCAAACCGATTTTTTACTAACTCGATGACCAAAAAATGTCATAAACCGAAATTTTACTAACTCGATTTTTTACAAAGTCCGATACTTGTGTAAACTTTAGAATATGTGAATGAGCACTCACTTTTTGTAAAGGGGGTTTACAGGGGATTTGACTAGGGACAAATTAGCGAGAGTAAAAGTTGTTAAGGACCAAGCTACGGTTTCTAGCTTCACACTTGCAACTTGTTAACTTTACTCTCGCCGCTAACTAACTTCTATTTACTATGCTTATCAAACCACCATTGAATATAAGCTACTTTAGCCATCAAGTTTGACGGCCGTTTTGTTATGCCATGTGATGCATCAGGAATACGTACCATTGCTGTATCAACTCCTTGTAGCTTTAATGCTTGATAGAATTGCTCGGTCTCAGAAATAGGAGTGCGGTAATCCGCTTCACCAGTGAGTAGCATGGTTGGTGTTTTAACATTACCAACATAGCTAATTGGCGAGCGTTTCATATAATGCTCAATATGATCCCATGGCTTACCTGGGAACCAGTAATCGGCAAAGAATGGGTAGAAGTCGGCAGTTAGTACAAAGCTGATCCAATTGATCACCGGCTTGGCAACAACAGCGGCGGCAAATCTGTCTGTATGGCCAACAATCCACGCCGTAAGTACACCGCCACCTGAGCCACCGGTTACAAACAGTTTTGACTGATCAATAAAACCTTTGCCAATAAGCGCATCAACGCCAGTCATTAAGTCATCAAAATCGTTACTAGGATAATTGTGATGAATAGTTTGCGCGAACTCCTTCCCGTATGAATCACTACCACGCGGGTTCATATATAAAACCACATTACCTTTAGCGGCAAATAATTGTATTTCAGCGCTAAAGTGTGGACCGTAGTTAGCGACAGGGCCGCCGTGTATTTCTAAAATAAGGGGATATTTTTTACTACTATCAAACCCAGGAGGGTAGGCGACCCAACCTTGAATTGGTAAGTCGTCATAACTTGATTTCAGCCAAATTTCTTCTACTTTTGCCAGCTGTTTATTACCAAGCGCGTCGTCATTTAATTTTGTTAAACGTTGTGTTTTACCATTTTTAACTATTGCTATATCAGCAGGACGTTGGGTATCAGCAAGCGTGATTGCCACATCACCATCGTCGCTTATATCAAAGTCACCACCAGAATAAGGGCGACCGAATGAAACACTCCCTATTTTTTGTGTGATCACTTTTCGTTTGCCGCTACGTGGTTGATAAGCGAGTGCGGTTTGGCCTTCACTGGCGTAACTAAAATAAAGCCCTCTAGAATTATCAGCCCATTTAATTTGCTCGACACTGCGGTCAAAATCAGCGGTTAAACTTGTGGTATCACCCGATTTTAAATCGCGAATATATAGCTGGGTATTTTCATAATTGGTACGTTTATCATCATAGCCGGTATAGGCAAGATAACGCCCATCTGGTGATATTTGCGGTTGCTGATCAGGACCTTCTCGGTCGGTAAGCGCTGTTATTTGTAGATCATTTAATGTCAGCTGATATATTTCAGAATTTGTTGGTTTGAGTTTAAAGTCAGCATGGCGATTAGCCGAAAAATAAATGCTGTTACCATCTTCAGAAAAGCTAACTGGCCCGCCATGATCAAAGTCGCCAGAGGTTAACTGACGGGCATTACCGCCATTGGCTTCAATAGTAAACAAATGACGAAAACCAGGCTTGGTATAACCGCCGCCATCGGCACGATAATATACGTCATCAATAAATTTAGCAGGCTCTGCCCAGCTGGCACCTTCAGGCTTGCCTGGTAAGTTAATAGGAGAACTAACTTTACTCGGTACAAATTGGCTAAACAGTAATTGCCGACCATTAGGTGACCACTGCAAACTTGAAGGGCTTTGAGTAAGATTACTAATTTTTGCAACAGCGCCTGTTTTTAGCCATTTTACATAAATTTGGCTACTGCCATCACGAGTTGAAATAAACGCTAAACGTGATTGGTCTGGCGACAAGACAGGGGAGTAATCCATATGTACACCCGATGTAAGCGGTTGTAATTGCTTTGAACTACTGTCGACAGACCAAATATTACTAACTTTACTATCTGATTTAATGTCCATCCGATTACGAACAAAGTAGACGGTTTTACCGTCGTTAGTCATTTCAATTTGATTGGCATATTCAAGGTCGAATACATTTTCTAGTTGAAAAGTTTGCAGGTTATCATTGGCTAATACTGAAAAACACAGCGAGGTTAGGAGGGCTGCGGGGGCAATCAATTTCATTTTAATTCCTTGTTATTAATTATCGCACCTAACCGTTATAGAATAACAAAACCCAAAGGTACACCATCATGCGATGAATACCTGATTGATTATTAGTGGCTACTTGCCGACATTAGTATTTTTGAGTGGTTGAGCTGCGATAGTAAATTCACACTCGGTGAGTACTACACTTTTATTACATTGATAGAAAACGGTTACGTAAGTGTCTTGAGGCACTTGTTCTGCGAGCGTTTTAGTAATTTTAAACTGCAATTGTTGCTGATTAAAAGCAATTAGCTGTGCAGCTTCAAAACCAAAAAATTGCTTTACGCTTGGATATAGTGCTTTAAAAATACTTTCTTTTGCTGAAAAAATGACGGTTAATGGATGTGAAAGCTGCCCAGCCAATCGCCTAAACAGTGGATATTCATCGGGATGCAAAATTTGCTTTTGTAGCTCTAGCTCTTGTTTGGCACTCATTAGTTGCTCTAAATCAATACCAATTCCAGCGATATCAGTGTGCTGACATGCTATAGCCATTGCGATCCCTTGCGTGTGGGTAATGCTACCAATAATGTTTTTAGGCCATATGGGCGCGCGATCGGGGCCTGAGATAATATCAAAACAGGGGATATTGAGGGCGGTTAACACCTGTTTTGCGCAAAAACGGCCGGCGAGGTATTCAGCTCTTCGTTTAACAACAGCCTTTTGTAGTTGTTGCGGTAACACAATCTGATAATTTAAAAAGTCACTGTCAATAAAACTACTACTGTCAAACTCACAACAATAACTATTATGACTAAGTTGTGGGCTCAGTTTAGTATAAAGAGAAAAATCCATAACATTTTGCTGTTTTGTTTAGTGTCATTAGTAAGACTTTGATAATACGCTAATAACTTCATAAATAAAGTAAAGGCTATGACTATTTAAGCTGAGCTTTGGTTAAGAGATTTACTAACATATTTATTTTAGCATTAATATTATTTTACTCCCCAGCCGGAAATTTTCAGGGATAACAAAGCGATTGAGCTTGGCGCTACTGATAAGGGCGCAGCCGGTCTACGTGAAATGGCAAGCGTTCAGGCGTGTCAATTAAAGCAATTAGGCATTATGAAAGTATAGGTCTACTGACAAACATAGAACGTCAAGGTTGTTACCGTATTTATGATAACGCTGATGTGGAATTTGTTTCGCTTATAAACGTGCACAATTATTAGGGTTAAGTTTAACTCAATTAAAACAGCTAAAAGTCACTAGACATGACTTAGATTGGCCTGCGTTAATGGCTTTGCCTTTCAATATCAACCTAATAAAAGCATTCCTGAAAAACTTCTTAAAGTACTTACCGCAGAGGTTGTACTAACGCTTGATACCCCCGTTTATTATCGTTATTTTCAAGGAGACTGTGTGACAAAGCAGTTGAAGCACACAATTTTAGGCTTGTGTGGCATTAAAGTGCTAAAAATAACGCATATTGGTCCAATCATCAGTTCAACGACAAAGTAGCGGGCTAAGTGCTTAAAACAGATGACTAAAATGGCGATGAAATGAGAGTATAGACTTTACTTTATAGCTTGCAAGATCTTTAAGTACCGTTTAATAACAATAATATAAGTGAGAATACGTGTGCGCTTTTGTATTTTAACACTCGTTTTAATAGGGATTTTATCGGCACTGGTTGGCTGCTCAGGAGAGCCAGTTTTTGAAGCTCCATCAACATCACAATTTCGTCATACGCAAGAAATTGTTGAGTCCGCGGCGTTATCTAATGATGGCCAGCTAAGTGTTGTCTCAGAGCAAGGTAAGGTATGTGTATGGGATAATAAGATAAGCAAAACCTTGTTTAGTTGCATTTCCGGTGATGATGCAAAACATATTGAACTGCTTGGCTTTAGTGATGATAAAACTAAGTTTTATATTTCTAACCGCATGTCAGTACATTTATTTTCAGTTGCAAATGGTCAACTACTGGGTAGTTGGTCAACAGGGAAAAACATTGCTCGTGATATTGCAATATCAGCAAACGGTCAGTTAATAGTGGTAGGCTATCGTAGCGGTGAAGCTGATGTGATCAACTCTCTAACGAAGCAAAATACGCTATTTCAAGTTCATCGCCTTGATATTAATTCTGTAGCACTATCTGCCGATGGACAAACAGCATTAAGCGGTTCAAGCGATAAGTTTAGTTATTTATGGTCAACGAAAGATGGCACTATTTTAAAAGAGTTCAAATTAGCGACTCGTGTTAATCATGTCAGTATAAACGAAAATGCAAGTTTAGGTTTTGCGATAGATTCTGTTGATGATCGTATATTTCTTGATTTAAACACCGGTATTAAAAAAGCTGAACTAAATATATTTACTAATTTTATAGAGTTTAACCACTCGCGGTTTGTAAATGATAATAAATGGTTTTTAACCGGCTCACCGAAAAGCACGATACAATTATGGCGTGTAAAAGATGGTACATTATTGGCTGAGTATAAAGCGACACAACTGCGCATTCGTGGCTCAGTTTTAGCTGTAGCGTATGATAAAGAAAATAAAACAATTGTCAGCGAAAGCAGTGATGGAGTACTAGAAGTTTGGCCGTATCAGCCTAAGTAAGCGAAAATTTAATTGGATTTTAAAAGCCGTGTTTACTTAACAACCCCGGCTTTTATAATTACCGCTTAGCGCTATTAATAATCAAACTTATGTTCAGTAAATAAGCTCTGTACTTGTTGCCATATTTTCCCTGGTTTGCCATCAGCGACCAGTTGACCGTTGAGTTTTACCACTGGGCCAACTTCTTTTGTGGCACTGGTGATCCACACTTCATCGGCTGCAAATAGTTCCTGCTTAGTAATAATACGTTCTTGAACTTTAAAGTCACTGTGGCTGTGTAATATCGTTAAAATTAACCAGCGAGTGATACCCGGTAAAATTTGGTTATCCAATGGGGGGGTGCTGATCACGCCATCTTTAACAATAAACACATTACTTGAGCTTGCTTCGGTAAGCTCATCTAAGCGATTGTATAAAATGGTTTCTTTATTGCCAGCCGCCGCACCATGCTGGTAATGAATCACGTTGCCGAGTAATGCGGTTGACTTGATGTGGCAACGCTGCCAGCGCTTATCTTGCTCAACGGATACAGTATAAGTTGTGGCGTTGTCGATATCACTAACGGGTTGTGCTGGAATTTCAAAGGCGTAGGCAAATACCGTTGGCGTAATACCACTAGGATAAGCATGAGCACGCTTAGTATCAGCGCCACGGCTAACGTGCAAATAAATACCAAGGTTTTCACCGTGATTTTTCTCACACAGCTGCTGGCAGATTTCACGCCATGTATCAGCTGTATAATCGAGTACAATTTCCAGTTCATTTAAACCATTTTTCATGCGTTCAATATGCGCTGCAAAGCCAAGCATGTTGCCATTATAGGCAGGGATCACTTCGTAAATACCATCGCCAAATAAAAAGCCTCTGTCCATTGGCGATATTTTTGCGTGCTCTGCGTTCATATAGTCGCCGTTTAAATACACCGTACTCATTATAAATCCTCATTCTGATTGGCAACATCGCTAAGCTGACGTAGTCTTGCGATGAGTTGTTGGCCATGCATAGCATGTAAGCCATCTTCGGTTAATTCGTTTTTGTGAGTAACGCCATCTACACTGCCACGTTCACTCAAATATTGCAGGATTGCTAAAGTATCGACTTCTGCGAGTAAGTCTTGGCTATGCCAGCGGCTTAAAAACGCAATAATGCCGTAAGCTGCCCAGTTTGATACATCCGCTAACAGCAGTTCATCGCAGCAAGTAAGGCAAGGCATAATGCTCAGCTCGGTCATATATTGTGATAAATTGCCCATCCCTATTTCGTTACCGCCATCACCAATAGCTACCGTTGGGCAGGGTGCTTGGCTGACAAAAAAATCAAAACAACCACAATCAGCCGAAATATCAATACCACGCATATTGTAATATTTATTGCCGTGACACAGCCCGGGGCGCTCGATAGACAATACGCAATCTGGTTTTAACTCAGCCAGCGCAGCTTTGCTAAAAGCCATTGCATCAGTAAAATTATTCAGTGGCAATTCAAAACAGTTAAATTCATTTTTCAGTGCACTGTAAAGGGGGTTTCCACAGACTAAAATAGGATTTTTACCCAGCGTAATTAAAGCATTGTATAAAGCAATGGCGCCTACAGGGCCATCGGTTTCAAATGTTTGCTTGACGGCAAAACCGGTACCAATGAGTACCGTACTTTTGGCATCAAATAACGACTTTGCAGCGCGCAGATAAGTACCTGTCTGTTGATAGGCATAGAGGTTTTGCATACCACGTAGGTTTTGTTCTACCATCATGGTTTCGATTGCTTGACTTAATTGTTCATCACTTAACGAGTGTGGCATAACGCTTTGATCTCTTGAATTAGGGCAATGCCTGCAGCGTTATCGCCATGCACACATAAACTGTCGGCGTGTAAAGGCAGTTGTTTGCCCGATTGTGTGGTTACGCAGCCGGTGGCGAGTAGCTGTTTAACTTGTGCTATTAGCGCAGGTTTATCATGCACACTACCAGCAATTTTCCGTGATACTAATTGACCGTCATCGGTATATTGGCGATCAGCAAATGCTTCTAAAATTAATTCAAGGTTATATTGTTGAGCAAGTTGTTGATGTTGCTCTGCTTTCGCAGTGGCGAGAAGCATTAGTTTTAAAGGGCTCGGGTAACTGGCAACAGCTTGTATCACCGTGGTCAAAATTGTTTTATCGGCCATCATATCGTTATATAACGCGCCATGTGGCTTCACATACTCTAAAGTGAGGCCTTGAACTTTTGCCATGCCTTCAATTGCGGCTATTTGATAATGCAGGCAATTGCTTAGCTCTTGTGGTGTTAATGCCATGGAGCGACGCCCAAAGCCCTGTTTATCAGGATAGCTGGGGTGCGCGCCTATAATGACGTTATGTTGTTTAGCAAGCATCAGGGTGCGTGCTAGAACATCACTATCACCGCCATGAAAACCACAAGCAATATTAGCCATATCAATATGCGGCATTACCTCTTCATCAAGGCCCATTTGCCATGCACCAAAGCTTTCCCCTAAATCACAATTGAGCTTCATCATTATTCCCGTTTAAAAAGCCGAGATATGGGCGTTTTGAATGTCGGTGATCAGCATATGACCTGGGCTATGTGTAATGCAAAAATCAGGCGCAGCATTAGCTATGGCTACTTGCGGCGTGACACCACAGGCCCAAAATACCGGTACTTCACCGTCTTTAATGGTGACAGATTCACCAAAGTTAGGGCGATTAATATCTTTAATACCTATTGCAGCTGGATCCCCAAAGTGAACTGGCGCTCCATGCACATCTGGAAAGCGGCTACATATTTGGATTGCCCGAATCGCATCTGCCGGCTTCATCGGTCGCATACTAACGACCATGTTAGCATGAAATATACCGGCGCTTTCGCAGGGAATATTAGTCATGTACATAGGTACATTTTTATTTTCCGTAATATTACGTATTTCTAGGCCCGCCAACTTTAACGACTCTTCAAATGAAAACGAGCAACCAATTAAAAAAGTGACCAAGTCATCGCGCCATTGCTCTTTGATATTCGTTACTTCTTCAATCAATTGGCCATTTTTAAAAATACGATAGCGAGGTATGTCAGTCCTAATATCTAAATCATGAGCAACATTTGGAATGCTGGTAGCTCCAGGCGTGCGGCTACTTGCTACAATTGGGCACGCTTTTTTGTTTGCTTGGCAAAATTGTAAAAAATCAAACGCATAGCGCTGGGGCAAAATCACTAAATTAGCCTGTACAAAGCCGGGAACAAAGCCCGATGTACTACCGGTATAATCTTCATTCCTGATCATATTACGAATAGCGTAAGGCGTAGTAAGTGATGCGTTATGTTGCATAGTATCCTCGTAAACTTTTAGTTGTTGTTAATGCCACTGACGGTAACAGGCAAAGTACCTTGCGCTGGCTTTTTACCAACTAGTACTTTTGCAAGAGCAGTAAAAGCTGGCCCTGCTACTTTAACATCATTATCTACATCTATGTTATACGCATAAGTTGCTAAAATTGCATCCGCATATTGGCCAAATGTGGCAATATCGTATGGTGCTCGTAAACTAACAAAAACGGTTTTCTTATCAGCTTGTTGCGCTTGCTGAAGCAGTTTTTCAAGTGCCGGACCTTGCGCCGATTTTGCAATTGCAAATGCAGGGTTATCAGCAAGGTCATCCATGCCGCCAATTTCTACCGCGCTTTGGTTTGGTGATGCATTGCCTGCAATGATGATATCCGCTTCATTGATTGCTTTTAACGTCGCAGTGGGCTCAAAGCCTTGTAAACTGGTGCAGCTAAATGCAAGTGGTTGCTGAGTATTTTCTGCAATTGCCTGTTGTAGCGCCAAACACTTGCGGGTATCAGGCATGATGATATGTACTTTACTATTTTTCGTCAGTTTAATCGGTAAAGTGTGCTGGTCATTTTTAACTTGGGTAATGGCGGCAAGAGCCAGCTCAGCTTCGACTTTGCGATGATTATCATCACCGAGAATAAGTTGTGCTTTTTGCATTGCTAACGATTCGTCAAGCTCTGTGGTCAGTTTAAATTTACTTTTTAAATTGATGATGCGTTGAGCAGAGATAGCGACTTCGTCGGCTTGTAAATTACCTTTTTCAACTTCGCTCACTAAGCGGCTGATCAGTTTATCTAATACGACTAAATCTTTTGGACTACGAATTTCAATTGGCATCAAAGCAATATCAACCCCGGCAGCAAAAGTATTTACAACGGCTTCAATTGGTTCGAAAAAGTGGCTAATACCAGCCATATCTAGCGCATCGGTGATCACTACACCTTGATAGCCCATTTCATCGCGTAATAATTCGCTGATGATTTTATGCGACATCGTCGCAGGTTTGATCATGGTTTTGCCATCTTTACTAACAAATGTGCTGCTATCCAGTGCTGGGTACTGAATATGCGCAGTCATGATCATGCCAGGGTTTTGCTTTTTAATAATAGTTTGAAACGGAGGTAAATCTTTTTCCCAGATAGTTTCTTTATCGTGCATTACTTTTGGCAAGCCGGTGTGGCTATCAACGTTTGTATCACCATGGCCTGGAAAGTGTTTCAGTGAGGTAATTACGCCATTACCTTCAAAGCCAGCAACTTGTGCGCCACCTAAAATACTCACAAGTGTTGGATCTTCACCGTATGAGCGCACATTAATAACCGGGTTATCAGGGTTCATGTTTACATCAATAGTTGGTGCATAGTTAACATTCACACCAATGGCCTTTAATTCATCAGCAATCACTTGTGCAGATTGTGTAGCAAACTTGGTGCCGTGAACCGCATAACTTGCGCCAATCGACATATTACCAGTAAATGAAGTGGCAATATCACGAGGAATACGTGCAACACGTCCGCCTTCTTGGTCAATTGAAATAAATAAAGGTGCGCCTAAGCTCGACTTTGCCGCAGCTTGTTGCATAGCATTATTTAATTTAACAATTTGCGCAATATTATCGATATTTTCAGCAAATAAGATCACCCCACCAATATTATGTTTAGTGATCACCTTGGCTAAATCTGCAGGTAATTCAGTGACTGCATTACGGCATTTTTGCTCAGGTGTGTTCTCGCTGTCTTGCTCACAATAATAACGAAAATCGAGCATCAGCTTTTGGCCAAGCTGTTGCTCAAGGGTTAAATTGGTCGCTGCAAAGGTCGATTTCATTGGTAATAAACACCCTAGTCCAAAGAGAATTGATGATATGGCAAACTTATTTAACACAGTAGGCTCCAAAGCTGAATTGCTTATTTTATTTGTGAATATTTTATTCCTGATGGTAATGCCATTTTGGATTAAAATACAACATATTTTTGTCACATTAACGTTTTTTTTGCAGAACTGCAAAAACCACCGACGAATCACATGCTTGCCTGATCATTACATAAATATTAAGAGTTAATAGTTATTTAGATGAAAAAAAATAATATTAGACGAGCTTTTATTAATGGTAATTCGCTCTTATTTCAAGTAATAATATATTCCATAATGCTTGGTGGGTCGCCAAGCGAGTAAATTAACAGAACGCAAAGGGGCAAATAATGGCAACAGCACTGACACTATTTCAACAACAACTCAGTGATAAGCTGCCTGCTTCGGCGTTTATTGAAGATTACCCTAGGCGCTATGCTTTTGGCACTGATGCCAGCTTTTATCGTTTAGTGCCGCAATTAATAGTACTGGTTGCTGATCAGCAACAAGCGCAACAGGTCATCAGTGCCGCTGCAACATATAAAGTTGCCATTACTTTCCGGGCCGCCGGTACTAGCCTATCAGGCCAAGCAATTACAGATTCTGTATTAGTGCTGCTTAGTGATTGCTGGTCTGGTTATCAAATTGAAGATAACGGCGCTGCCATTCGGTTAGAGCCAGCTATTATTGGTGCTCGTGCCAATGCCGTACTTGCGCCTTTTGGCCGTAAAATTGGCCCTGATCCCGCTTCAATCAATAGTTGTAAAATCGCTGGCATGGCAGCCAACAATTCATCAGGTATGTGCTGTGGCGTGGCACAAAATAGTTACCATACAGTAAAGGACATGACCTTAATCTTCGCTGACGGTACAGTGCTTGATACACGCAGTGAGCAAAGCCGTTCTGAATTTTTACATAGCCATCAACCGTTTATTAACGATATCACTGCGCTTGCCCAGCAGGTTACAAATAATCCTGAGTTGGCACAGCGTATCGCTCATAAATACCGCTTAAAAAATACCACGGGTTATGGTTTAAACGCGCTAATTGATTACACTGATCCGATTGAGATCATTAAGCATTTAATGATTGGCTCTGAAGGTACGCTGGGGTTTATTGCTGATATTACTTACCACACGGTGATTGATCATGCTCATAAAAGCTCAGCGTTTATTATTTTTGATGATATAAGCCAAGTCTGTGAATTAGTAAAGCAGCTAGCAACGCTTGATGTAGCGGCGGTTGAGTTATTGGATAAGCGCTCGCTCCTGTGCGTCGCGCATCATGACATCATGCCTAAAGATGTTCATAACTACCCAGCAGATAGTGCAGCATTATTAATCGAAGTACGTGCAGAAGACGCAACAAAATTAGTTAATTTACAACAACAAGTGGATCAGCTTGTCGCACATTTTAGCGCCCATCAATTAGCGATTATGGCGTTTTCAACAGATGCTAAGCGCAATGCATCATTATGGAATATTCGTAAAGGTACGTTCCCGGCAGTCGGTGCAGTGCGCGAAAATGGCACCACTGTGATCATTGAAGACGTGGCTTTTGAGCTGGATGTATTAGCTCAGGGTGTTAAAGCTCTGCATCAATTATTTGATAAATACAGTTACGATGAAGCGATTATTTTTGGCCATGCCTTAGCGGGTAATTTGCATTTTGTATTTACCCAAGCGTTCGATACACCAGCGCAAGTAGCGCGTTATGAGCAATTTATGCGGGACGTGTCGCAACTGGTGGCGGTTGAACTGAATGGCTCATTAAAAGCTGAGCATGGTACTGGGCGAAATATGGCGCCGTTTGTGGCAACTGAATGGGGCACTGATGGCTTTGCTGTGATGCAACGTATTAAACAATTGTTTGATAAAGACCACATTTTAAACCCAGGAGTGATCATCAATACCGATGAAAACTGCCATATTCAACATTTAAAAACCATGCCTAGCAGCGACGATATAATCGACAAATGTATTGAGTGTGGTTTTTGCGAAACCGTATGCCCATCAAAAGGACTCACCTTAACGCCGCGCCAACGTATTACGCTGTGGCGACGTCGCACTGAATTGGTTAATCAACTTAGTAACACCGGTGATATTAGCGAAAAACAGCACATTAATCGTCAGCTCAGCAGTATCGAAAAAGATTTTCAATATTTAGGTATTGATAGCTGTGCAGCAACCGGGCTGTGTGGCATGAAATGCCCCGTTGGTATTAACACCGGTGAATTTATAAAATCCCTGAGGGCAAAAAAGCAACTCAATGCAAAAGTGGCGCCGCGCATAGCCAGTTTTGCGGTCAAACATTTTGCGGTATTAGCAAATACAGCACGCTTTGGTTTAACCAGTATGGCGATGGTGCGAAACATCATTGGTGCACAGGCACTGCGTACTTTAACCAAACCTACTAATAAGCTGATTGGCACCCCACTTTATTATTCAGCGTGGCCAAGGGGGGAGCAGCCAATTAATCACAGCATAGTACACGCACAACAGCCTGATAAAGTGGTTTATCTTCCCAGTTGTGCCAGCAGGGTGTTTGCTGCCGATGAGCAAGCGGATGATCGCCGCTCAATTATGCAAGTTATGCATAGCCTCGCGACTAAAGCGGGAATTGAACTGTTACTGCCGATGCAAATTAATGAGCTATGTTGTGGCATGCCCTTTGCCAGTAAAGGTTTACCTGAACAGGCAAAAAGTAAAGCTGAGCAGTTACTCGATATCGCGCAGCAGGTGTCTGAAAATGGTCGTTACCCGATTATTTTTGACGCCAGTCCATGTGCATTAACAAGCAATGAAGCAGCGCAACAGCGCGGTTTAACAGTACTCGAAAGTGCTGAGTTTGCTTATCAATATTTATTGCCTAAGCTGACCATCACAGCCCAACCAGAGCCGGTTATGTTACATGTTACCTGTAGTAGCAAACGCCGTGGCAGTGAACAACAACTTGTTGCCGTAGCTAAAGCATGCAGTAACGAAGTGATTATTCCGGCTGATATTGAATGTTGTGGCTTTGCCGGCGATAAGGGCTTTAACTTGCCAGAGCTAAATGCTAATGCATTAAAAACGCTGCGTAACCAAGTGCCTCAAAATTGCAGTAGCGGTATTTCTAATAGCCGCAGTTGTGAAATTGGCTTAACTCAGCACAGTGGTATTAACTACCAATCTGTGCTGTATTTATTAGATAAAGTGAGTCAAGCAGCCTCTTGATGAGGCTTAGACATTATACTTTCCAAAAAATCCCGCGTTTATAGCACGCATACATCACTAGATAAGAGGCGAGTAAAAATAGCAACGAATAGCTAAAAGAGCCTAAATAATTACCAAATAGCGGTTGTAATACTTGATTAAATATAGCACCTTTTAAACTTGTATCAGCCACTGGGATCATAATTAAAATACGCGCTACGATGCCAGCAAACATAAAGAACAAAATAGCGTTAGCGCCAAACACTAAAAACGGCGCACTCCACAAGCGAACTTTACGAATATCGAGAATATAGCTACACAGTGCATAGCATAACATCGCTAGTCCTGAGCTGATTATTACATAGCTTGGTGTCCATAGTGCTTTGTTTATTGGTATTAAAAGTGAAAGTAAGCACCCGCAAACAATGCTTGTAATAGCCACTAGGGTAAATATTCTGACTTGTTTGCCAAGGTTTTTTTCAGTGCTTATATAGTATCTGCATAATATTCCTGATAATGCCGTTGCAATTGCAGGTAAGGTTGAGAGTATTCCTTCTGGATCAAATGCTAAAGGTTTTGCTGTGGCATAGTAAACATGATTTGCACCGAGCAGTAAATTATCAAGCCAAGCGCTGAGGTTATTACCATGCAGCCACAGCCCTTTAACGATTTCACCGTTAGGCAATGAATAGGGCGTATATATCATTAACGCGCCGTACCCGATGAGTAAGCTCACAAAGGTAAGCGCAATATACTTTGGTTTTATATAAAGGTAACAAGCTAAGGCAATCAGATAAACTAGACCGATGCGTTGTAAAACGCCCATGATCCTAATACCTGCTAAACGTTCATCTAGCCAGCTGAAATTAGGATCGCGAAAATTATAGTAGAACAGGGCTAAAAACCAACCTAATGCAACTAGCTTTACCGTACGCACTACACCAGATCTGAGTATACTTTGTTTAGTCACTCCTTTTGTCAGCATGGCATTAACCGATAGTGTGATCGACATCCCAACAATAAAAATAAAAAATGGGAAAATTAAATCAGTGGGTGTTAGGCCATGCCAATCAGCATGTTTAAGCGGCCAGTACATATATAACCAACTTCCTGGGTTATTGACTAGAATCATCGCAGTGATAGTGAACCCTCGCAGTACATCTAAGGCGAGCAAACGATGACTGGGTAATTGTGATAATATATTCTGGCAGTGATGTTTAACCATAACGTTCTTTTATTTGTTATTTGTCTTTTAATTGTAATAATTTATTCATTTTGCGCAAGGTAAATTTTCTTCGCTTATTTTGTTAAAAGCGCAAACAGATAAATTGATTTTTCTATGGGGAAACAGCAATCGCTTAGCGCAAGCTCAGCAACAAGTTGTTGCATAAGTTCAACTGGCATGTAGTGAAAATTCAAATAATATTACAAGTATTTGAATTTAAAATTTTTATGTCGCGAGAGCCAAGCTGAGCGCGGTCTAAAAATTGCATAGAGATAAATTATTAGCCGTTGGGAACAACAGAAATAAGTACTTTACGAGCTTTTAGCTGGATCGTATGGGAGCTATTTGCTATCATTTATCGTTAGTATAATTGCCAAGGAAATACAAGGCCAGCATAGAGAAGTAAGTATTTTGCTAGGCCGTGTTAATATCAATCTTGATTTAAAAAAGTTAATCTTATTTTTAGCTATTTCAGTGACTGTGATCACCTTTCTAAATGGCTTTTATTCCAGCTACCAAGTACAAAAACAGCAGCTACAATCGCAAACCTTAAAAAACCATAATGCGTATGCCGCTAAACTTGTCTCTGCCACTGACCGGTTTCTACTGGCTGCTCAGCAGCAACTCGCTTATTCAGCAAAAATTCTTGCAATCCAATTTAATGATGCAAACACTCTTGCGCAAGAGGCGCAGCGACTTAGGTTGCAAACTGATAGCTTTAACTCAACGGTTGTCGTTGACAAAAATGGTGTGGTATTAGCCCATTCACCATTGAGTCTAAAGCTAAAAGGTCAACTTTTAGAAAGTGATGGTGCAAAACAAGCACTAGCGAATAAAAAGCCAATAATCAGTGAGCCTTATATTTCTGCGGTAGGGAACCTCGTGATAGTTATTTCGCATCCGATATTTAACTCTCAAGGTGAATACCTTGGCTACATAGGAGGGACATTATATCTAAAACAAAAAGGGATTTTACATGACTTACTGCAAGTACATTTTCATAAAGACGGCTCATATATCTATGTTGTTGATAAGAATAGGCGCTTACTTTATCACCCTGATGTTGCTCGGATCGGTGAACAAGTTTTTGGCAATCCAGTGATCGAAGCGGTGCTAAGAGGTGAAAGCGGCACTAGGCAGTTAATTAATAGTCAAAACATTGTCATGCTGGCAGGTTATGCACCATTAAAAAGTGCCTCTTGGGGCATTGTCACACAACGACCATTAGACGCTACATTTGCGCCATTAGACGATTTAATGATGAATGTTTTATATCGAACCCTGCCAGTAGGGTTGGCAACCTTTATATTTATTTGGGTGCTAGCTCGGTTAATTTCAAAGCCGTTAAGGCAACTTGCAGAAACGGCTAAAACACTTGATAACCCGTCAACTTCGCAACAGTTAAAGCAAGTGCGGTCTTGGTATTATGAAAGCTCTGAACTGCGTTTAGCTATGCTAAAAGGAATCGGCTTATTACAAAACCAGATTGGTCTATTACAGCATGAAGCACAAACAGATCCACTTACGGGCTTACATAACAGACGTAGCCTGGAGCTCATGTTAGATCAATTAACTTTACAGCAAACACCCTTCACTGTGCTTGCTATCGATATTGATTTTTTTAAGCGTGTTAATGATGAGTTTGGCCATGATATTGGTGATATTGTTTTGCAATCGTTGGCTAAAATTATTGTTGATGTAACCCGTGAAAATGATTTTGTTGCACGTACGGGGGGAGAAGAGTTTATTGTTATATTACCAAATATTAACGCCAAATCAGCTTATCAACTTGCGGAACGATTACGTATGCGTGTATCAGAAACAATCATCGAACCAGTAGGAAGTATCAACATATCAATAGGTATTTCTGGCTGGCCACTGATGCAATTGAGTGTTGAAGAGATACTCAAACAAGCGGATCAGGCTTTATACAAAGCGAAAAAAACGGGTCGTAATCGGTGTATTATTGATTCTCAGTTTATCCAATCTGATGATTCTCAGTTTATCCAATCTGAACTTGTCGAGCAGGAATAATTTATTGGCAATGGCTTTTAACTATGCAATATTAATAGCCTGTTTTTAATGTTATAAGCTACTACAATGTTGTTAAATATCAGTTTTAAACTAATGTCACTGCTTGGAGTGTATGCTTTAAGCAGTGCAGCAATTGCCCATGACGCTAACGCTACATATTCCGACCCAGCTCAAAGCTATCGTAGTGAGTTTGTTGATGTTGCAACGTTAATACCGACCGCATTATTTGATATTCGCTATTTTAGTGGGCAAAACTTTGTTGGTAAACCAATCGAAGGTTATAACGCGCCTAAATGCTTATTGCATAAAACGGCAGCTGCAGCGCTGGTAAAAGCACATTCTCAGGCGGAGCAAGCAGGTTATAATTTTAAAATCTATGATTGTTATCGGCCACAACGAGCCGTTGACCACTTTGTGCGTTGGGTTAACGACGAAACTGACACAAAAACCAAAGCTGCGTATTACCCTAATTTAGGAAAAGATCAGTTACTCGGTGATTATATCGCAGCTAAATCAGGCCACAGCCGTGGTTCAACAATTGATTTAACTTTGACTGATAGTCAAGGCAAAGCATTAAATATGGGCTCATTGTTTGATATGTTCGATACCATCTCAAATACCGATGATCCGCGTATTACTCAAGATCAACAAGCAAACAGATATAAGTTAAAAAATATCATGTTGGCCGCTGGATTTTCGCCTTACGCAATGGAGTGGTGGCACTTTACCTATCAGCCACAAGCCTATCCAAATACTTATTTTGATTTTGTGGTGCAGTGAGGGGCTAGCGAGTTAAAAACAGTAAAGTTAGTGAGCTGAACTAAGTACATCTATTCAGCCTACTAATTTATACACTCATAATGAGGCGGTATATAGCCATTGCTAGTTACAGGCGCGAAATTAGTTTCGCGCCTTGATCGTTAAGCAGGAAATAGCTAGTTTCTAACTTTCCCCTCCGTAGCTTGTTTTTACTGAACGGTTGCTTTTAAACCACGGCGTTTTAATAACGCTGAGGTGTCAGGCTCTTGACCGCGGAACGCTTTGAACGACTCCATTAGGTCACGTGAGTTACCAACTTCTAAGATCTCTTTACGGTATTTATCGCCCATTTTACGGGTTAAACCGCCTTGCTCTTGAACGTAAGCAAATGCATCGGCCGCTAAAATTTCACTCCACATGTATGCGTAGTAGCCCGCTGAGTAACCGCCACCCATTGAGTGTGAGAAGAACGCAGACTTATAACGCGGTGGCACAAATGGCACATTTACACCGTGCTTAGTTAGTGCTTGTTGCTCAAATTTCTCAATATCTTGTAACGGGGCATCAGCAGGCAATGAGTGCCATTCCATATCTAAAAGTGCCGCTGCAACGTACTCAAGGGTGTCATAGCCTTGGTTGAAGCTACGTGATTGAATTACTTTAGTCAGTAACTCATCAGGAATTGGCTCACCTGTTTCGTGGTGTTTTGCATAGTTTGCGATAACTTCAGGATACATAGCCCAATCTTCTTCAAACGTTGATGGGAACTCAACGAAGTCACGAGATACTGAAGTACCCGATAAAGTTGGGTATTTCACGTTCGAGAACATACCATGTAGGCCGTGACCCAATTCGTGGAAGATAGTTGTTGTTTCGTCATAGCTGATTAGCGTTGGTTCACCTTTGGCGCCTTTTTGAATGTTCATTACATTCACAACCACAGGCTTTTGTTCTTTTAAGCCAGATTGTTTTACAAACGAGCTCATCCATGCGCCACCACGTTTGCCTTCACGCGCAAAGTAATCAGCAAAGAAAATCGCAAGACTCTTACCATCAGCATCAAATAGCTCATATGCTTTTACATCTGGATGATAAACCGGAATATCAGTGCGTGGTTTGAAAGTAATGCCATATAAGCGGTTCATGGTAAAGAATACGCCGTCTTCTAATACACGATTAAACTCAAAGTATTCTTTTACTGCATTTTCGTCTAAGTTGTACTTATCTTTACGTACTTGCTCTGCGTAGAATAGCCAATCCCAAGGCTGTAGCTTAAATTGATCGCCAGACTCATCGATTTTCGCTTGGATCGCAGCAGCTTCAGCATTAACGTTTTGCATCAACGCAGGGATCATGCTGGCAAACATATCAAATACTGCTTCTGGTTTCTTCGCCATTTGTGATTCTAATCCAAACGCAGCCCAACTGTCGTAACCAAGTAGTTTTGCTTTTTGAGCACGTAGCTGAGCTAGTTCAGCCACGATTTCGCGGTTACTATTTTCACCCGATAGCGCACGCTCTGATGATGCACGCCATACTTTTTCACGTAGTTCACGGTTTTTAAGCGCTGCTAAAATTGGTTGGCGCGTTGTGTTAGTGATTTTTATCAGATATTTACCTGAGTGACCCGCTTGTGTTGCAGCATTGGCAAGTTGCTCTATTTGGCCTGCTGATAAACCATCAAGCAGCGCTTTATCGTCAACGATAACAACATTGCTGTTAGTCAATGCTAGTAAGTTTTGTGAAAACTGAGTGGTTAAGCTTGAGTGCTTGGTATTGATATCACGAATTTGTTGTTTTTGTTCTGCGTTTAATTTCGCGCCCGCTCTGATAAAGCGTTTGTAGTAAACGTCGAGTAAGCGAGTTTCTTCAGCTGTTAAAGCCAGAGTGTCTGACTCTGCGTGTAATGTTGCTACTTTTTCAAATAATGCTTTATTTAAGAAAATGTTGTCGCTGTGTGCTGCCATTTTTGGCGCTAGCTCTTTTTGTATCTCACGACGCGTTGGGTTTGAGTCACTGCCTGCTAGGTTATAGAAAATGCTACGGGTACGGGTTAATAATTCCCCACTTTCTTCAAGCGCAACAATTGTATTAGCAAAATCAGGCTTAGCAGGATTATTGATAATCGTTTGTACTTCAGCCATTTGCTCAGCCATACCTTGATTAAAAGCCGGCATAAAGTGTTCGTCTTTAATCGCATTGAAATCTGGCGTTTCGTATTGTAAAACGCTTTTCACTAACAGTGGATTAGCTTGCTGTACTTGATCAGCTGTAGCCGTTTGTTCGGCTTTAATGTTGTTTGCTGTTGTTTGGGGCTCAGAACAGGCTGTTAATAATAACGCTGAACTGATCGCGGTTGCTAATAAGTGTTTCATTATTTTTCTCTTATCATTTTTAAAAATTAAATTGTGCCGATATAAGCGCAGTAAGCGCTTTGTAAATCAGCAGGTGCCTGCTGTCATAAAAGTTGAAGTGCACAAAAAATAGCAGCAAAGCGCAATTAAATGGGGCAAATATCACTATGTGCTCAATGGCCCAAGCATACTGCAGATAACTACTAATGATCTCACCTATTGAGATAAGGCGATTATTAGCTGCGATCAGTGGTGAAATCTCACTAAGAATGGAATATATTTTTACTTTTACGCAATTTTTTCAGTGAGTTTTCAAATATGTGATAGATTGCAAAAAATGATGCTGAGCAATCAACTGTAACAAAAAAAGTAACACTCATCCGTGATAGAAAAAATTACTCAACGCGCCTTAAATATTGGCTAAGGTAAATAAAGACTCGAAAGGGGGTTGACATAACTTATTAACCCTGTATAGTTTGCTGCAGCTAGAAAGAAAGCATGAAAGCTATAAATCTCCATTTCGATGTTGTATAAGTAATACTTGTAGTACCGTCCTGAAGTTTTTAAAGTACCATCTCATTTTTTGCTACACCGCTCATTAGAGCAATTATTTTATTTTTATATCAGGATATTACAATGTCTAACATCGTATCAGGTACAGTTAAGTGGTTCAACGAGTCTAAAGGTTTTGGTTTCATCGAGCAAGAAAATGGCCCAGACGTTTTCGCACATTTCTCAGCAATCAAAAGCGAAGGTTTCAAAACTTTAGCTGAAGGCCAACGTGTAGAGTTCACTCTTTCACAAGGTCAAAAAGGTCCACAAGCAGAGAACATCACTGCTGTATAATTTTACCTTTTAGGTAGAATAAAAAAAGCAAGCTTAGGCTTGCTTTTTTGTATTTGAAAATTGACGTAACTTGCTCCCCCTCCTATTCTTTATCTATTATTATTTTTCTGTAACGAGATAGATTATCTACCGATTACTTATCCTAGTGTTTAGCCTTGGATTCACTTTTACTTGCGCTGCAAAGCCAATAATTACTATTTTTACTGAACAGTTTCCCCCTTATAATTTTTCGAATAAAGGGCAGCTGCAAGGGATTAATTTAGATATTGTGCGTACGTTGTGTGAGCTTTCACAAGTGGAGTGCAAATTTGAGCTGTTGCCTTGGGCAAGGGCATACGATTTAGTGCAAAAAAATCAGCTCTCAGGGCTAGTATCAACCGCTCGCAGTGCTGAGCGAGAAGATTTATTTTACTGGGTTGGCCCATTGGTTTCTTCACGTACATTTTTTTATCGTCTTCGCGACAACAAACACATTAATCCAACTGATATTACTCAAGTTAGTGCATACACCTTAGGTGTCGTTAGAGGCAATATTTATGAGGGGTTAGTGGAGAGTATTGGTTTCCAACAAGATAAAAACTTATTAAAAGTAGCTCATCACTATGAATATATGAACCTATTTTTTAAAAATAAAATCGATTTAATTCTCGGCTCAGAGTTTGCCTTAGATTACCAACTGCAGCAATTTGGTCATGGTGGTAAAGAAGTCGTCAAACTAGTTGAGCTACCAGTAAATACATTACAGGGTAACTACGTAGTATTTAATAAAGAGATGCCTATTGAAATAGTTGAACGCTTCAATGAGCAGTTAGAAAAACTTAAAGCGGTGGATAACTTTGACGCTTATCGGCATCGTTATGTACAATAGCTAGTTAATGAGCCGTTATTAATTGACGGTATTTTTCAGTACTTTTAACCTTTAAAAAAGCCTGCTGCAGTGCTTTTATAATATCTTCATCAGTATTGATATTTGCAGCTAAGTAACCAGCAACTGCCAGTCCTTCTATGGCATGTACGAACGTCAGTGCGTTAGCATTGATCGCTAGCTGCTCACTCATTGAAGCTAGATAATTAGCATCGTCGACTACCAGATCAACTTTTCTTGCTAGTAGTAACTGATATGACTTTTGAATATCAGTGGTCAGCAATACTTCGAAACCACGTTTTACTAATACTTGCGATGCAAGGTCATGGCGCTGTACGGCAATTTTATATTGCTTAGCTTGCTCTGTATTATCAAAGTTAATATCACTGCGCTCAGAGAGTTTTACAAAGCCCATTTCAAACTGTGCTACTGGCCCAATCCAATGAAACAGTGTTTCGCGATCCGTTGTGCGTGCCATACTGTAAATTAAGGTGTTGCTATTATTAACCGCCATTTTATAAGCACGTGCCCAAGGGTACATGTTGATTGGGGCATTGAGCTTAGCCTCTAAAATAATCATATTTACTAACTCAGTACTATAACCAGTTACCTGATTATTCAGCAAAACTTGATTCGGCGGTGACAACTCGGTCACAACCATTAAGTTTTGATTTGCAGTACTATGGACACTGATACAAAGAAGTAGCAGATTAATAAATAGCCGCATTTATTTTCTCTTTTTGACGATAGAACTTTGAGTATAGCAATAACTAGGAAAAGTATTATGAAAGTAAACAGTGAATTAAAAACGATAAAAGGGCCATAAAGGCCCTTTGTGAAGTATCGTTCAAGTAAGATAAGTCTTTAACCCCTTAAAGGCTTATCCTATTGTTTTGCAACCAAGGCTCATCTCAAAGTTTCTAAGCTAGCGAGAGGAAAAAACCTGCAATTGCGGCGCTCATAAGGTTAGCCATAGATCCTGCTAACACTGCTCTGAGCCCTAAGCGTGCGATATCCTTTCGCCGACTAGGCGCCATACCGCCTAATCCACCTAGTAAAATGGCTATCGATGATAAGTTAGCAAACCCACATAACGCGAATGTGACAATCGCTTGTGTGTGCGCACTTAACGTATCGCGATAATTCATAAAGTCTAAATAAGCAACAAACTCGTTTACTACTAATTTTTGACCAATAAAGCTACCAGCTATAATTGCTTCATTCCACGGTACACCTAGTAACCAGGCAACCGGCGCAAATATATAACCTAAAATTTCTTGTAGTGTTAGGGTTGGATAATCAAACCAACCACCAATACCACCTAATAAACCGTTTAACAGCGCAATTAAAGCTACAAATGCCAGTAACATTGCGCCTACATTCAAGGCTAAATGCATACCGTTTGCTGCACCCGATGCTGCTGCATCAATTACGTTAACAGGCTTGTCTTCGTCAAGCTCTAAATCAGCTAAAGTATCTTTTGGTGTTTCGGTCTCTGGCACAATCATCTTGGCCATTAAGAAACCACCCGGCGCTGCCATAAAGCTGGCTGCAATTAAATATTTAAGCTCTACACCAATAATCACGTAACCGGCCATTACTGAGCCCGCTACCGTTGCTAAGCCACCTACCATTACTGCAAATAACTCTGACTTAGTCATCGTTGCAATGAACGGCTTAACAATCAGTGGCGCTTCAGTTTGACCAACAAAAATGTTTGCGGTTGCTGAAAGCGACTCAGTGCGTGAGGTTTTCAACAGTTTTTGTAAACCACCGCCTAATATTCTAATTATCCAATCCATAATGCCTAAGTGATATAACACAGCAACTAATGCTGAGAAAAACACAATAACTGGCAATACCTGAATAGCAAAAATAAACCCTAACGTATCCTGATTTGCTAACGGTCCAAATAAAAAGCTGATCCCATCATTAGCAAACCCGATCACTGATGATACGGCTTTTGACATGCCAACTAATGCATTTTTACCTGCGTCTGAAAACAGGACAAAACCACCAATTATAAATTGCAGGGCAAAAGCGATACCGACAGTTCTAAAACTAATTGCTTTGCGATTTGTCGAAGCCGCAAATGCAATGCCTAGCAGCATACACATGCCGACTAAGCTCATAAATGTTGTCATCTTTGCTTATTCCCGTTGTTATTTTTGCAGTAAATATTTTATTTTACTTTTAATTATATCAATCGCAACACGATTCATACCACCACGTGTAACCACTAAATCAGCCTTGTGCTTTGAAGGCTCAATAAACTGATAAAACATCGGTCTCACAGTAGCTTGATATTGTTCAACAACGGACTGTAATGTTCTGCCTCGTTGCTCCATATCACGTTGCATACGGCGCATCAGGCAAATATCAAGCGGTGTATCAATAAACACTTTGATATCAAATTCTTTACGTAGCGCTTTATCACTAAGCAATAAAATCCCTTCAACTATGAGAATTTCTGCTGGCATCACAGTGCGTGTTTTGTCACTGCGAGTATGCTGCGCATAATCATAGGTAGGTACTTCTACCGCTTCGCCATCACGTAACTGTGTTAAATGTTTACACATTAACTCATGTTCAAACGCATCAGGATGGTCGTAATTCGTTTGCGTACGATGATCAAACGGCAAATGCGATTGGTCTTTATAGTACGCATCTTCTTCAATCACGGCGATGGCGCCTGGTTCAAGCTCATTCACCAATTCATTATAAATTGTTTGGCTAAAAAGAGATTTGCCAGACGCAGAAGCGCCAGCAATGGCTATTATTGTTCGTGTCACTAAAGTTCTCATCCACACAGAAGGATACATTGTTGGTAGATCACAATAGCAAAAAAGACACGAATAATCTCTCTTGCTTCGCTTTAAGGTGTGAAATTTATAATGTTTAGGTTTTATGAAACAGGACTTATGTCCTGTACGTTAAAAAGCACAAAAATATAAAGTAGCTACATTGGATAATCGAGGTGAGTATGGCAAGAGCAATTATATTAATGGCAGATAGCCTAGGCATAGGTGCAGCACCAGACGCTGACAAGTTTGGCGACTTGGGCGCAAACACTTTTGCACATTTGCTTAAAGCATACTTTGAAGAAACCGGCGAACGGCTATCACTACCTAACCTATCGTTATTAGGTTTAGTTGATGCATGTGAAGCTGCAGGCAATGAACCGTGCCTTGTTAGCGACCGTCAAACACCGATTGCTGCTTGGGGTTACGCAAAAGAGCTTTCTAGCGGCAAAGATACTCCATCAGGTCATTGGGAAATGGCAGGTGTACCGGTGTTATTCGATTGGGGATATTTCCCTAAAACACAACCGAGTTTTCCACAACAGTTAATTGACGAGCTGATTGCTCGTACCGGTATCCCAGGGATTTTAGGCAACTGCCATGCCTCGGGTACTACGATTTTAGAACAGCTAGGTGAAGAGCACATAAAAACAGGTAAACCAATCTGTTACACCTCAGCTGATAGCGTGTTTCAAATAGCCGCGCATGAACAAACTTTCGGTCTAGAAAAACTTTATCAGGTCTGCGAAATCACACGGGCGCTGCTTGATGAAATGAACATAGGACGAGTGATTGCGCGGCCATTTTTGGGTTCCAATAATCAAGACTTTGCCAGAACGGGCAATCGTCGAGATTATTCAGTGTTACCGCCAGCGCCAACATTGCTAGACAAACTAGCCGATGACGGTGGTGAAGTGATTAGTATAGGGAAGATATCTGACATCTATGCGCATCAAGGGATCACCCAAAAACACAAAGCCCCAGGCTTACAAAACTTGTTAGCAAAAACCACTGAGGTAATGGCATCAGCGCCAGATCACAGTTTGATATTTACTAACTTAGTTGATTTTGATGAAAAATTTGGTCATCGCCGCGACCCTGTTGGGTATGCAAAAGCGCTTAAACAGTTGGACGATTACTTACCAACGATACTTAAGCAGCTTAAAGCCGACGACGTACTAATTATTACGGCGGATCACGGTTGTGATCCAACATTCCCGGGCAGTGAGCACACCCGCGAATATGTGCCTGTACTTGCTTATCAGGTAGGGCTTGAAAATACCCCGCTTGGTGAACGTGCTAGTTTTGCAGACATAGGTCAAACACTTGCCCAGTGGTTTAACTTACCTGCACTTGAATATGGCGATGGCTTTATTGATAAGCTTAACGCGCTAAAAGTAAAAGGAAACGAATAATGAGTACTCCACATATTGACGCAAATAATGGCGATTTTGCACAAACGGTATTAATGCCGGGTGATCCATTACGTGCGCAATACATTGCTGAAAATTTTCTTGATGATGCTGTAAAAGTAACCGGCGTTCGTAACATGTATGGTTTCACTGGCACTTATAAAGGTAAACCAGTAAGCATTATGGGTTCTGGTATGGGCATTCCATCAATGTCGATTTATGCACGCGAATTAATCGTCAGCTACGGCGTTAAAAACCTAATTCGTATCGGCACTTGCGGCGGTATTGGTAGCGACATTAAAATTCGTGATGTTATCTTTGCACAAGGCGCAAGCACAGATTCAAATGTAAACCGTGCACGTGTACGTGGTTATGATTTCTCAGCAATTGCTGATTTTGATTTACTATTAAACGGCGTTAATGCAGCAAAAGAGCTAGGTATTAAAGCGAAAGTGGGTAACGTATTTACCACCGATACCTTTTATCAAGCCGATAACAGCTTTTATCAAGAACTTGATAAACTAGGCATGTTAGCGGTAGATATGGAAACAGCCGGTTTATATGGCGTTGCTGCTGAATATGGTGCAAAAGCCATGGCATTATTTACCGTGAGTGACCACGTGATCACCGGTGAAGCAACCCCAAGTGAAGAGCGTCAAAGCACCTTCAATGAAATGGTTAAAATTGCCTTAGAGTCAATCTAAGCGTAATAAACAAAAAGTTCCTTGGTAACGTATTCGCAGTATTTTGGAGACACGCCCAAAATAATGTGAGACTAACCTCCAAAGCCGCCTAGTTAAACTAAGCGGCTTTTTTTATGGGGAAAAGTTAGCGAGGGTAAAGTTAGCGAGG